>CAZDGY010001321.1:0-1729 GCA_964504685.1 uncultured Kofleriaceae bacterium
AAGGCCTGCACGTCGTGGCGCCGATCGCGACGACGACTTGGGATCGGCTCGCGACGTTCGCCCGCACGTTTGCCGAGCAGGTGGTGCGCGATCAACCCACGGGCTACACCGCCACGATGGGCAAGGCGCAGCGCACAGGCCGGATCTACATCGACTACGTGCGCAACCTACGCGGATCGACGTTCGTCGCGCCGTATTCGCCGCGAGCCCGCGATCACGCACCGGTCGCGACGCCGATCGGGTGGGACGAGCTCGCGGCCGGCGTCGATCCGACGAGCTTCACGTTGCTGACCGTGCCGCATCGCCTCGCGGCGGTCGCCGATCCGTGGCGCGACTACCCGGCGATCAAACAACAGCTACCGCGATGATCACGCGTTGACGTGCGACTGGCGGAACAGCTTCGACCGTTGCAAGCGCGCGTCGATGCTGTACGCGCCGGCGCCGGCATACACGAAGAACGCCGCGCCGCCGATCAGCGCGAGGTTCTTCATGAAGTTCACCTGCTGCATCTGCGCCTGTTGCGGATCGGTGATCCCCCAGAACTTGTGCATGTAGAGCGTGACCGGAACCAGGAACGCGATCAGCGCGAGAGCGCCCAAGCGAGCGCGCACGCCGAGCGCGAGGCTGATCCCGCCGAGCAGCGCGAAGACGCCGGCGAGGGGCACCAAGATGTGCGCCGCGGGTACGCCGGCGGTCGCAGCGTACGAGATCGCCTCGGTTTGGAAGTTGTGAGGTGCGGAGATCACGAAGATCGCTGCGAACAAGACGCGTCCGATCGGGGCTAGAGCATTCATGATCGATGGTCTCAGCAACACGCGAGCCATTACCTTGCGGCACACGCGATGCACTTCTCGCCCGTGAACCCCAAACCAGCGAGGCACAGATGCGCACTCCAATGGACGCGGCGATCTCGAAGACCAAAGGTATGGTCGGTGGCGTCAGAGCGGGACGGACCGGGCTGGTCGGTGTGTTCAGGACGCTCAGCGAGCAGCACAGTGAGGCAGGTGCGCTCTGCGATCGGATCAAGAAACACCCCGACAAGCGCCATCATCTGTGGCAACGATTACGTGTTTCGTTGCTGTCGCACGAGAAAGCCGAGCTGCTCGAGGTCTACCCGGTCATCCGTCACCACGGCGGCGAGGCGATGGCCGACCATCACGAGGCCGAGGCGACACAGATCGAGCAGATGATCATCCGGCTCGACGCGATGGACTATCACGAGAGCGAATGGATGCCGATGTTCGCGCAGATCACGAGCTCGGTGCTGCAGCACGCGCACGAAGAGGAACGCGACATCTTCCCCGAAGCGCAGCGCCTGATCGGCGAGCCGCTCGCGAAGGAGCTCGACCGGCTCTATCAGAAGACCCAGAAGGCGGTCGTCGGCACCGTCGCGTAGCCGCTAGAACGGCAGATCGTCGTCGCGCCCGCCACCAGCGGCGACGAGATCGGCGGGACGCGGATCGTCGCGGTGCGCGAATTCGCTATTGCTGTTGCTGCGGCCGCGCGAGCTCCCGGCCTGGGCGGCTTCGAGCTTCCACACGTCGAGACTGTTGAAGTACTTGGTCTCGCCCTGCGGGCTCTTCCACTCGCGTCCGCGCACGTTGAACGTGACCCGAACTGCGTCGCCGACCCGGAACTCGTCGAGCAGCGAACAGCGGTCGCCGGTCAGCTGGAACTGTACGAATTGCGGATATTTGCCATCGGCGATTTCGACGACGAACTCGCGCTT
>CAZDGY010001322.1:0-1727 GCA_964504685.1 uncultured Kofleriaceae bacterium
TTCCCCTGCTGCAAGTACACGAGCGCGCACAACCTCGGCACGCTGCTCGTGTCGTCTAGCCTGCCGTGCACCGAGATGTGGCTCAATGCCGAGCGGATCGTCGGCAAGCTGCCGGACAAGGGATTGATCGTCGCGCCCGGGTCCTACAAGGGCCTGTGCTTCAACCCGAAGTTCGAGATCGCGCTGTTCGAGTACGCGACGGTCGAGGCCGGCAAGCCGACGACGATGCAGTTCCAGTGGGCGGTCGTGGTCAACCAGCTCGACCACCCGCTCGGGCGGATCGCTCTCGAGAATCCGAAGGAAGCGGGCACGATGATCGACCTCGGCATCACCTCGCCGGAGGTCGGTGTGGCAGTAGCGCCCGATCGCCGCCGGCTCAAGATGGTGCTGAAAGACGATTCCGGGGTGCGGACCGAAGAGCGAATGGTGCAGATCGAGCCCGGACAGCGCTTAGTGGTTAAGTGGTAAGGTCCCGGCCGCGTGGTGTCCGAGCGGCCGTCGCAAGAAGGCAAGATGTCTCCGGGCGCGCCGAACGACCCGGTGCCGTTTGGGGCGTACTACCTGCTCGGCTTGATCGCGCGCGGTGGCATGGCCGAGGTCTATCGCGCGCGGTGGAAGCTCGGCGAGCGCAAGCTGCTCGCGGTCAAGGTGATGCGGCCGCAGCTCGCACGCGAGGCGCGGTTCATCGACATGTTTCACCGCGAGGGCAAGCTCGCGATGATGTTGCACAACCGCTGCATCGTCGAAACGGTCGAGGTCGGCCAGGCCGACGGCAAGCACTACATCGCGATGGAGTACATCGGCGGGCGCGACCTGACCCAGGTGTTGCGCCGGTGCCAAGAGACGCAGCAGCGCATCCCGGTGCCGCACGCGGTCTACATCGCGGCGCGGATCGCCGAAGGCTTGCACTTCGCGCACACGCTCGGCGGCCCTGATGGCCGGCCGCTCAATATCGTCAATCGCGACGTGTCTCCATCGAACGTTCGGCTCGGCTACGACGGCGAGGTCAAGCTGCTCGATTTCGGCATCGCGCAAGCGCTGATGAAGTTCACGAGCGAGATCGGCATCCTCAAGGGCAAGTTCAGCTACATGTCGCCCGAGCAGATTCGCGGCATGCCGCTCGATCAGCGCACCGACGTGTTCTCCGCCGGCATCATCTTGCACGAGATGCTGACGACCGAAAAGCTGTTCCGCGGCGACACCGAGTTCGCGCTGATGGAGAAGGTGCGAAAAGCCGAAGTGCCGCCGCCGTCGAACTTCAATCGCCGCGTCACGCCGGAGCTCGATGCGATCAGCCTCAAGGCGTTGTCGCGCGACGTCGCGGATCGCTATCAGACCGCGCAGCAGCTCGCCGCGGATCTCGATGCGCTGATCGCCGGCTATCGCTTCGATCCGAAAGAGCTGCGCCAGTTCATTCGCCAACTGTTCCGCAAGGAGTACGCGAAGGAGCTCGAGGACACGCAGCTCGCCCTCGACACCCAACCCGGTGCGTTCGTCGTCACTCGGCCCCATGGCCCGACGACACCGCCCGCCGGCACTCCGACCGACACGATGCCTCAGATCATCATCTCGCCGGCGCTCGGAACCGCGCCGCCGGCCGATCCCATGCCACCTCCGCCTGAGGACGACCCCAATAAGCCCAAAGGCTTCTGGGGCTCGCTATTCAGGAAGAGGAAGTAGCCCGGATCCGGTACAGTGACCAAGCACATGCCGCCAACTACGCGTAC
>CAZDGY010001323.1:0-1723 GCA_964504685.1 uncultured Kofleriaceae bacterium
TGCAAGAACGTTATCGGGCGGCTGCTATCGCCTTCTTGCACGCCGAGGGTCGCGTATAGCGAGAAGGCGCCGTCGCGAGCGTCCGCCCCAGCCTCCGCTTGCATCGGAAACGCGCCCGGATGGGGCCCAAGATCGTCGATTAGTCCGAGCGCACCGCGGAAATCAGCGCTGACCTCGAGCCAGCTCGGCCCGACCAACTTGCCGTGCCCCGCCTCGGGCGCGCCGCCGTAGGTCGATGCGGTTTCGGCGACCGTGAGTCCGTTCTCGCTAAGCAGACCGCCACCCGCGGGCGAAAGGTGACAACTCGAGCAGGTCTGATCCTTGCTGAGCTGATACTGAGGGTAGGCGACGGCGATCGCCGGCACTGCAACGATCAAGCAGAGGGCGATGGCCGCCACGAAACGCGCGGCCATTACTCCAGACCCTCTGCGCCGGCTGCGATCCAGTTCGTGATTAGATCGATATCTGCTTGGGCCAGCGGTGCATCGGGCGGCATGATGCGCGCTGAGCTGGTTAGAATCGTGATGAGCTCGGAGCTGGCGGGAGAGCCTGGCGTAACGAGCGGCTGACCGCGTTGCTGAGTCTTGAGCGCGGCGATCGCCGCATCGATCGTGTCGAACGCGAGATTGTGCGCTCGCGTCTCCGACGAATGACACGCTGCCCGACCGCAGCTCGGGACGAGGATGGCCTCGATAATGTAGTCCGCGGTTTCGGGTCTTGTATCGGGCCCGCTCGCGCATGCAGTGGTTGCACCGATCGCACCGACGGCAAGTACTACTCGGAGGTTCACGTCCGTGACCATAGCTGTTCGTGTGAGTGCGTTGGACAGGCTCGCGCGGATGAATAGTTAGCACTTCGTAAACGAGCAGAGCCCAAGCATCTGGACTGGTGGTGCGCAAGATGCGCAAGGCCGCTTCGTTCAAGTCCAAGGATCGTCCGGCCGGTGCGTGAGCGGAGCGAGTTTGCTCGAGCTCACCTCGTGCCCACTGCCGCGTTCTGCCGCGTTGCGTTCGGCGCGTGCGCTTGCTCGCGTCGTGATTGCCGAACGTAAATTCGTCGGCGGTGTACAGATCTTGCGCAATCGGATTTCGTTTATGCAACGAGCGACCGACACGCTACGGTGCTCGTGTGTTCCGCAAGTCTACGATGCGAAGTCTCGGTCGCTGGGTGATCGTGCTCTGTCTTAGCGCAAGCTGTAGTCACGTTCGACCGACGCAGCGCGCTCGACTCGCGAGCCCCGCGATGCAATTCGAGATGGATCCGGTCGCCGACGGACAGCGCGCCGGCATCCTCGAGATCACGGAAGGCGCGACATTCCCAACCGCGGGACCTGGCGCCGCCGGCGCGGGTTGCGGCTGCAATTGAGACGCGCGATCGCGATCGCGATCGGCGCGTTGATCGTTCACACGGCACGCGCGGCCGACGCCGATCCGCCACCCGACGCGTCGACCGCCGATCCGGCATCAGCACCGCTCGCGCCACCGGGGGCCACCGTGCCGTCGACGACCGCGCCGTCGTCCGCCGCAGCGACACTCGGCGACGACGGGACGAGCGTAAGCCCCGAGGAGATCGAGCATGACCTCGACGCCCAACCTGCGGCTCCAGCATCAGATGGCAGCACGCCGACGACCGGCACGATCCGCGTCGGTGCGTATCACGACAGCGATCAGACGACCGTCTACCGTGCGCTCGGCACGCTCGCGCATACGTTCGGTCGCTGGTC
>CAZDGY010001324.1:0-1722 GCA_964504685.1 uncultured Kofleriaceae bacterium
ATCAAGTTCAGCGGCGGCGTGCTTTACGGCTGGGCGTACTACGACACCGACGGCGAGGGCGACTTCAACCAGACGCTCGTCTCGATCAGCACCACCGACGGTACGGTGACGCAGCTCAGCGCCGGTGTCGGCGACTCGTACGGGCTCGCGGGGATGGCGGTCGACGGCGGCGGCAACCTATTCGTCGCCGCGAACGGAGCCGGCGCCGAGGATGACACCATCTTCACGTCGGGCGAGCTCGACTCGGTCAGCACCGCGGACGGCACCGTGACGGCGGCGGCGACGCTCGATCTCGCGGATGGCAACGGCAACGGGCTCGGCATTCCGGTCCAAGCGATGTCGTTCCTCGGAACTTCGATGGTCGCGGTGCTCGATTCCGGCAGCTACGCGGAATTCGTTGGCAACACGTTTAGCGGCGAGTTCCTCGCGCTGATCGATCCGGCCGGCAGCCCGATCGTCTCGCCGCTGTTCGAGTTGCCAGGCCAGTTCCTCAACCAGGCGCCGCACGTCGATGCGATCGACTTCGCGCCGGCGACGCTGGTGATCTCGCGCAAGCTGCCGCGCTCGGGTTGGCGCCACCTCGACGCAGCGCGCGTACCCGCGAAGCACTAACAACGGTGCGCGCGGCGTTCGTTCTAGCGATCGTCGCCGCGTGCGCTGCACCGCGCACGTTTTGCGCGGCTGACGACCAGGCCGTGCGCGCTTTGCTCGAAGCGCAGCGCGCGGCTTGGAATCGCGGCGATCTCGCCGGCTACATGGCCGGCTACGCGCACACGCCGGAGCTGGTGTTCACCGCGCGTGGCCAGATCCGCCGCGGTTGGCAGGAGACGTTCGACAAATATCGCGCGCGCTACGGCAGCGATCGCTCGACCATGGGCTCGCTCGCGTTCGAGATCGTCAGCGTGCAACCGCTCGGCGCAGATGGTGCGATCGTGCTCGGGCGCTGGAAGCTGACCGACACACCGAACGCGGCGGGGGGTGTGTTCTCCGTTGCACTCGAGCGCACCCGCGACGGCTGGCGCGTCGTTCACGACCATACGTCGGTCGACGATCCCGGCGTGCCGGGAGCGGCAGCAGCGCCGGATGGCGGTGCGGTTCAGTAGTTGCGCCGCCTGGCACGTGACGTGCTTTTACCCGAGCCATGGACATCCTTACATGGCTCATTGTCGGTCTAGTCTCAGGCGTCCTCGCGTCGCTCGTCGTCGGCGGAGCCGGCTACGGGTTGCTCGGTGACCTCGTCGTAGGCGTCGCAGGCGCCTTTATCGGCGGTTACTTGTTCCAACGCGCAGGCTGGAGCGTGCCGTTCGGCGGCCTGGGTGGGACGATCTTCGTCGCGTTCATCGGCGCCGTGCTGCTGCTCGTGGTGATCCACTTGCTCCACCGCTCGTACGGACCGGGGCGTAGGCGCCCGTTGGTGTAGAACCGCCCGCCTGGTGCTACCGTCCGCGCGTGGCTTACGACATCCATACCGATGTGAAGTACGCGCCGCTCGACGTCATCGACGCCGGCGCTCTTGTCGATGACTGCAAGCAGCCGTGGTGGAACCAGACGCTGTGTCAGGTCAACGATAGCGTCGCGCGGATCGGCGTGTTCCATGGCGAGTTCCACTGGCACAAGCACGATCTCGAGGACGAGCTGTTCTTCGTCATCGACGGCACGTTGCTGCTCGACATCGAAGGCAAGGGCACGTTCGAGCTCGCGCCGCGCCAAGGGATGATGGTG
>CAZDGY010001325.1:0-1709 GCA_964504685.1 uncultured Kofleriaceae bacterium
GCGTGCCCCGGGTACGTGAGCCCACCGCTGCCGATCATTCGATCGCCGTACCACGCGCGATCCCGATCGGGCAGCGTCCAGCGCCGACTGCGCTTGGAAAATAATCCCTTGGTCGTCTTGACCGCAGCGCCGAGCGTCACGATGCCGCGATCGATCACGCCGTGGCCGCGCTTCCAATCGTCTTCGGTCAAGCCCGGCACACCGCGGATCTCGAGCGGTCCGTTGCGCGCGGCGCCGCGACGAAACGCGTAGGTGTTCGGCGACCGAATCTCCATGTCCGTCCACGCGTGTTGGTACTCCCATTCACCGAGCTCGTCGCCGAGCGGCTCGGGCGCGCCGCGGCCGATTGTCCATAGGGAGTCTGTGTTCCCATAAACGAGATCGTCGCCGAACCGCTCGGCCTGCTCTAGCCATTGCACGCGGGTTTGCCCGCGCAGATACGCCGACCACTGCGGGTAACTCGACGGCCCCAGCTTCTGATACGGAATCGCCCAGATGTAGCCGTCGAGATCGAGCTGCTCGTACGCGCCGCACCGACCGACGCAGCCATCACGGCATGGCCCCTGACGTGTACAGACCTTGATCGATTCCGGGTGCATCGTCACGCGTGACCGCTCGGGCCGCTCGGCGAATTTGCCGGTGAGCGACTTCGCGAGCCGACCGATCCACTGACCGAGCGGCGTCTTTCGCCCGGCCTCGCGGCGGATTTTATACCAGCGCTCGACCAGCGGCGCGAACACCGGCGCGGTCGCCTCCCAGACGATCGCGGAGTGCACTTCCTTGATCGCGACGCCGCGCTCGAACGCGCACACGAGCTCGGGCAGCGTCCACGAGCCGGTGAATTCGCCGACGGGGAACACGAGCTTGCCATCGCATGTCCACGGCAGCGGCGGCAGGAACAGGTACTCCGGCACGATCACGGTCAGCTGATAGATCCCGGGCATGCAACGCTCGAGCGCGCCCTGCGCGCGAGCGGCGCCGACTTCACGACACTCGCCGACCGGCAGCTCGGCCTTCGCGAGCTGCGCGGGATACGCGTTACAGATGTCGTGGTGGCGGCCTGGCCCCTTCGCGCGCGGCCTAACGATCGCGACGCGTCCGCCTTTGTCGGCACGCTTGGCGTGACGAAACAATTCCCACGGGATCTCGGAGTCGGGCACGCCGAGCTCGTCCTGCGCGGCGATCCACGCGGTGTGACCGAGCGTGCCCTTGAGGTGGATCTTCGCCTCGATCGCAAAGTCGTGGAGCGCGACGAGCCCGTCGTAGAGCGCGCGGCAGTCGGCGATCACGTACTCTTCGAGATCCGGCTCGCCCTCGGACGCCTTCTGCGCGAGCCGACAGAAGCCACCACACGCGCGCCCGCACGTGCATCGCCACGGCAGCTTAGGCACCTTACGGCGCAGCGCGCCGCAGATGTCATCGAGTGGCACCGGCCAAAGCCCATACGAGTCGCGCAGGGTCAGGGAGCCGATCACGATGCGCGTGATCCGATGCTGCGAGCGATCGACTTGACACGCGATGCCGCGGACGCGACAGCGCTCGAGAATATACAGGAAGTCGTAGACGCCGCCGGCATGCGCGAAGTAGATCCCGCCGCGGCGTCGGAGCTCGTCGATCATCGCGTCGCCGCTGTAGAAGATTTTCGGCAGGTGGCCATCGTAGATCGCGCCCACCGCGAAGTTCTGCCAGTCCCAGCATTCGATGTCGAC
>CAZDGY010001326.1:0-1706 GCA_964504685.1 uncultured Kofleriaceae bacterium
GACGCGATCGCCAACCGCGAGCGACGTCACGCCCGCGCCGACCGCGATCACCGTCCCCGCCGCTTCGCCACCCGGAATGAACGGCGGGCTCGGCTTGAACTGATATTGACCGCGCGAGATCAGCAAGTCGGGGAAGTTGACGCCCGCAGCGGCGACCTCGATCACGACTTGGCCGGCACCGGCGGTCGGATCGGGAATGACGTCGATGCGCAGGCCATCGGGACCGGTGAGCTCGTGGACGCGAACGGCACGCATAGCGCGCAGTCTACGCCGGCGCTGCGGCCGCGGGGTACGTGCCGAGCACGCGCAGCTCGCTGGTCAGCGGCTCGAGCTCGTGCAGTGCGGCTTGGAACGGCGCGCTCGCGGCGTGACCGAGCACGTCGATGTAGAACCGATAGGTGAACGGCGCGGATGGGATCGGCCGCGACTCGATCTTCGTCAGCGATAGGCCGTGCGCGGCGAACCGCATCAGCACCTCGCCAAGCGCGCCTGGGCGATCGGCGAGCGCGACGAGCAACGACGTCTTCGCCGCGACGCCATCAGCGATCGGCGCCGGCCGCAGCGCGATCTCGACAAAGCGCGTCGCGTTGCCCGCTGCGGTCTGAATGCCGCGCGCGACGATCGCGAGCCCGTAGGTCGTCGCCGCCGCCGCACTCGCGATCGCAGCCTGCGTGCGAAGACCGTCGGCCGCAACTCGTCGAGCAGCGCCCGCGGTATCGAGCTCGTCGCGCGCTGCGAGCTGCGGATGCGCCGCGAAGAACCCCTGACACTGTGCGAGCGCCTGCGGATGCGACATCACTACGCGCAGCTCGTCGAGCCCGACGCCAGGCAACGCGAGCAAGCAGTGCTCGATCGCGCTGACCACCTCGCCGGTGATGTTGAGCCGGCTGTCGGCGAGCACGTCGTAGGTCTCGTTGATGCTGCCGGCGGTCGTGTTCTCGATCGGCAGCAGCGCGAGATCGGCTGCGCCGGTGACAACCGCTGCGGCCGCCGCGCGAAACGAATCGCAGCCGGTAAGTAACGCTCCGCCGGTGCGACCGCTGTAGCGGCGCTGGGCCGCGAGGTGGCTGTAGCTGCCCTCGACGCCTTGATACGTGATCCGCAACGGCGCATCGGCCCGGTTGCGCACGGTCGCCTCTTGGTGCGCGACCGACAGCTCCATCACGACGCGGTATAGCCGCTCGATCTGGTGCGGATCGAGCCCAGCGGCGGTCGCATGGCCGCGCAATCGGACGAGCAGCCGCTCTTCGCGCTCGCGATCGCGAAACGGGCTCGCAGCGTCGAGCTTCGCGGCGGCGACATCCTCGACGATGCGCAGCCGGTCGGCGATCAGCGCGATGATCTGGCGGTCGACCGCGTCGATCCGGTCGCGAAGTAACCCGAGGTCCGGAGCGGTCATTAGCGCACTATACTCGTCACGTGAAGGACGAGTTGAAGCCGGAGCTCGTGACCGCTCGCGAGCGCGAGGTCGAGCGAATCGACGAGCCTCCGGTGGTGGCGCGCCTCGTTATCGAGATTCGCAGCGACGGCACGCGGACGATCGCGCGCGGTGCCCTCGAGGACGTCGCGCGCGGCGAGCAAACCGCGATCGAGGCGCGCGGCGACTCGCCGTTGCAACTCGCGCTCCAGCTCGCGAAGGCGATCACGCAGCTGCCGCGGCTCGGCGCGCGATCGGCGGTGCGCGGATTGCTCGGCCGGAGGCGCAA
>CAZDGY010001327.1:0-1703 GCA_964504685.1 uncultured Kofleriaceae bacterium
AACTGATCGTCGGCGGATTTTGCGAGCGCGATCGCAGCCCACCGATCGACGTCTTCGGGCAACGCCGCGAGCTCGCTCGGCTGGACCGGCATCTTGTGTACGACCGCGTAGAGCAGCGCCGGCGTATCGGGCGCGGAAAATGGATGGCGGCCGGTGAGGCAGCGATAGGCGACCGCCGCGATCGCGTAGACATCAGCGCGCGCGTCGACCCGCTTGCCCTGCGCCTGCTCCGGCGCCATGTAGCTCGGCGTGCCGACGATGCCACCCGCGGTCAACGTGCCACTGTCATCTGCGAGCGTGGCGACACCGAAGTCCAAGATCTTCCAGACACTGTCGGGCTCGGTGAAGAACAGGTTTTGCGGCTTGAGATCGCGATGGACGATGCCGGCGGATGCGGCCGCATCGACTCCCAAGCCGACCTGCCGCGTGAGCTCGAGCGTCGCAGCGGGCGACAAGGCACCGTCGCGCCGGAGCAGGTCGGCAAGCGTCACACCGCGCAGCCGCTCCATCGCGAGATACGGGACGTCGTCAGCAGCCGCTTCGATCACGCGGACGACGTGCGGCGAGGCGAGCGCGCCACTCGCTTTGGCTTCGCGAAGGAACCGCGCGACGTGCGTCGGATCGGCGAGCAGCTCGCGCTTCAGCAGCTTGACCGCGGCGAGCTCGCTGGTCTCGGTGTGGTTCGCTTCGTAGACCTCGCCCATCGCACCGCGGCCGAGCACCATGCCGAGCTTGAAACGCCCGACGATCTGATCGGTGTTGCGTCCCGGACCGCCGACACGCAGTGCTCGCTCGAGGTCGGCGCGCAGCTCGTCCATCAGCGCTTTGCGTTGGGAGGCGAGCCGGGTCGCGCGCTGCAGCGTCTCGATCGAATGCAGCGAGGCAGCCCGTTGCTGGCGCGCGGTGTAATACGCGAGCACGTACATCGCGAGCACGAACGCTGCACCGGTCGCGAGCGTGATCGGCGACAGCGGCGCATCGCCGGCGAATACGCCGGGATCAGCGATCACACCGCTGACGACTAGCGACGACGTCACGAGATAGCAGCCGACCGCGAACGCGAACACCCAACGCGCGGCGCGCTCGGAATCGGCACGCGCGGCAAAGTGAATACCGACGACGATGATCACCGGCGCGGTCGAGAACACGCCGAAGAACAAGATCCCGATCGTCGCGTTGGTGATCGAAAACCCGGCGAGCGCGAGCATCGCGCCTTCGGTGTAGCGCGTCGGATCGGCAAAGCGGCGATAGAAGTAGCCGCCCATGACCACCGCCCACACCATCGTCACCGCCATCACGATCGTCATCGCGCGCGGCGCTCCGACGAACGGCAACGCGAAGAGCGCGGCGACGCTGAGCACGGCGCCACACAGGATGAACAACCGCGTCCGTTGAACCTCCTCGTTCATCATCGCGTCGGCGGCGGTCGACAGCGTGAGCGACGATCCGTGTTGGCTGCGCGTGCCGAGGCCGATCGGCATCACCGGCGGCAACTTGACCGCAATCGGCTGCTTGAGCGGATCACCGGAGCCCGCCGCATCGGGCAATCCGCCGGAGTCCGCGCGCGCCGGCCGATCCATGGCGGTGGCGACGTCGTCCGGCGACGCGGCTTTTGACGACGGCGTGTCGGCGAGCGTGGCTAGTTCGTCGTCGCGCTCCCCGGGCATTTCGCGCTCTTCGATCATAGACCACCCACGGTCCAG
>CAZDGY010001328.1:0-1703 GCA_964504685.1 uncultured Kofleriaceae bacterium
CGCCGAGCGCGACGACCTCGTCGGGGTTCGCGCCCTTGCTCGGCTTCTTGCCGAACAGGCGCTCGACCATCTCCTGCACCGCGGGCCAGCGGGTCATCCCGCCGACGAGCAACACCTCTTCGACATCCGCAGCGGTCAGGCCCGCGTCGGCGAGCGCGCGTTTGCTCGGTGCTTCGAGCCGGGCGAGTAGCTCGCTGGTCAGCGCTTCGACCTCGTCGCGCGTGATCTTGCGCTCGTAGTTGATCGGGGCGCCGTGCTGATCGTTCGCGAGGAACGGCAACTGGAGCAGCGTGTCGCGATCGGTGGAGAGCACCTTCTTCGCGGCCTCGGCGGCTTCGCGCAAGCGCGACATCGCCATTGGCAGGCCGGTGAGGTCGACGCGGTACTTGTCGAACACTTCGTCGACGACGCGCTCGAGGATCCGACGATCCCAATCCTCGCCGCCGAGCGCGGTATCGCCGCCAGTCGCGAGCACCTCGAAGATGCCTTGGTCGACCGACATGATCGAGATGTCGAACGTGCCGCCGCCGAGATCGAACACCGCGATCACGCGTCGGCCGGCAGACGCGCGGTGAAAGCCATACGCGAGCGCTGCGGCGGTCGGCTCGTTGAGAATGCGCACGACATCGAGGCCGGCGATCTGACCGGCATCGCGGGTCGCTTGGCGCTGGGCATCGTCGAAGTACGCCGGCACGGTGACGATCGCGCGCGTCACTGGCTCGCCGAGCGCCTCTTCGGCGACTTGGCGCATCCGACGCAGGATGTGCGCGGCGATCTCTTGCGGGCTGATCGGCCGGCCGTGAATGCGCACCCAGGCGTCGCCGTTCGGCGCAGCGACGATACGGAACGGCGCGAGCTTCGCAAACCACGCGACATCGTCGGTGTTGACCTTGCGACCGATCAGCCGCTTCGCGCCGTAGACCGTCGCGGACGGATTCGTGACCGCTTGCCGGCGCGCGCGGGTCCCGACCGACAGCTCGTCGGTCGCGCTCCACGCTACCCACGACGGCGTCGTGCGCTCGCCATCGGCGGCGACGAGCGTGCGCGGTTGACCCTTGTCGTCGAGCACGGCGACACACGACGTCGTGGTTCCTAGATCGATGCCGATAATGCGCGTCATGGACTTAGGACGGCTCCTTCTTGCCCATCAGGCGGGACAGAAGCCCTTTGCGCTCGTTCGTCGCTTGTCGCCGCATGTCGGCGAGCTCGCGCGCTGCTCGTTCGCTCGACGGATCGATCTCGAGCGCCGCTTCGAACCGTTGCGCCGCTTCGAGCCGATCGCGGCCCGCGAGCCCGCGCAGGCCTTCGCACACTTCGATGCCGGCGCGCGCGATGCGATCCTGCGGGTTCTTCTTCGCGAGCGCTTTGTACGCTGCAAGCGCCTCGTCGAGTCTCCCGGCATCGATCATCGCTTCGATCGCGGCGGAGTCGGCGGTATCGCCCGCGGTCGGCATCGGACCGCTCGGCGACCGGCCATCTGCGGTCATCGGCGGCGGCAGCTGGCTCGTCGGGTTGCTGTTGCGGCGCGCTACCGGCGGCGGTGAGTGCTCGCCGCGTGCGAGGTCGGTCTTCGCGAGCGCCTCGCCCTGGCTGCCGGGCTTGGTCGGGGCTTCGTGCGCCCCGGGCTTGGTCGGCGCGTCGTGGACCTCGGGCTTTGGCGGGACCTGCGCGATCCGCGGCATCGGCGTCGACCGTTGCGGAGG
>CAZDGY010001329.1:0-1700 GCA_964504685.1 uncultured Kofleriaceae bacterium
CGCGGATCGTCGGAAACAACGGCGATCAATCGTTCGTGTACCTGTCGGGATGCTCGTTTGATCGCGGAGAGCGGCTATGAATATGCTCTCGATGTTATTCGGCGCCGCGCTCGTCGCACTCGGCGTGATCGCAGCCGGCGTCGCCGATCGCATCCGCGGGATCCGCGTACAGCGCGCGAGCTCGCCGCGCGAGATCACCGCGCGGATCCCGAAGGCGAAGGCGCTACGCACGACCGAATCGCCGCCCGGCGAGGAGCGCATGCTACGCGACGTCGTGACTGCGCTCACGCAGGCGGGCTACAGCGGCGTCGAGGCCGGAACCGCGGCGTACAAAACGCCGGCGAGCCAGCGCTCCACACTCGAAAGCTGGACGCGCGGCGCGCTCGCACAACTGAGGGCGTCGTGACCGATCTCGAATGGCTCGCGATCACCCTGACGTCGCGCTTCATCGGCAACGTCACGCGTCGGTTCTGCATCTATCGCGCGCACTGCGCGCCGGCCGGGCTCGAGCACGTCTACTCGGTAGGAGCGCTCTAGTGTCGACGCGATTCCGGCGGCCTAGCGAGACAAAGCTACAGGCGCTCTTGCGTGCAATCCGGCGATATAAGGTCATCGCCCGATTTCCCGACGGTCCCATGACAGCCAAAATTTCGTTCTCGATGCTCAAGGTCGACATCTCCGGCGCCGCGAGCATGGAAAAATTCCTCAAAGAGTACGACGAGCGGCATAACCCGCTTTGGTCAATCGTTGTCGGAGAAAGGGAGATTCCGCTATGAACCAACTCGTCAAACACCGCTGCGAAACGTGCAACGTCGGATTCGCCGACGCCGATCGCGCGTTCGCCCATGCACAGAAGTACGGCCACGGGATCACCGTGCAGGCCGAGCACCTCGCCGGCGACCTACTCGACGCCGAGATCAAGGCGCACGAGCTCGCGGCGCGCACGCAGCCGAATCACGGCAAACGCCAGCCGATCTCGATCATGGTCGCGGCCGGACTCGAAACAGCGGCGCCCGCGCTCGTGTTCGTGCCCAATTCCACCGACAGCGATGCGGTTAGTCGCCTCAGCGGACCCGAACGCGTCGCCGACGGCTTTCAGTTCACCGTCGGTGCCGATGACGAGACGAAGACCGCCTTCGCGAAGCTCTACGCCGAACGCAAGGCCGAGCGCGCCGCCAAGAACGCCGGCGATCTAACGCTACATACGTTCGTCGCAGGATCGGCGCGTCCGACGCCGACCGCCGAGCGCGAGCTGTCCGCCGCGATCGCGCGCCGCGTCGCCGACAGTGGCATGCCGACCGGCACCATGGGAATCATCTACTCGCTCGCGCAGGCCGCGGTCGCGTGGGCGCTGGCCGATGCCCGCGCCGATCGCTGCGCCGATGCCCTGAACGACGCCACGCGCGCGCACGGCGTCGATCCGACGCAGGCGTCGAGCGGGCGATGCGACGCGGCGACCGACGCGCTCACCAAGGCGTCTTACGAGGAACAGCAACGCGACGCGGCTTGGCGGCGGATCGCCAAGGCGCTCGTGGTGGAGCTTGACCGATGACCATCTTTCTATGCCTCATGGCAGCGTGGGCGATTCACGGCGCGGGGCTCGGCGGCAAGGCCAACGACTCCACCGCATGGGCGCTCGCCCTGATCATCGCGCTACGAACTGTACTCGCGCTCGGGCTCGCGACGCTCGCCGTCTACAC
>CAZDGY010001330.1:0-1698 GCA_964504685.1 uncultured Kofleriaceae bacterium
CACGACTGCCACGTCGGCATTGGCCGCGAGCGCACGGCGATAGCCAGTCGCGATCGCACCGCCGACGCCGCGATTTGCGGGATGACGCACGACCTCGGCGTTCGGATTCGCCGCGGCGGCTCGGTCGGCGGTGTCGTCGGTCGAGCAATCGTCGACGACGATCACGCGGTCGGCAAAGCTCGGCACCGACGCGACGGTCTCGGCGATCGCGCGCTGCTCGTTGTACGCAGGGATCACGACCGCGAGACGCAACTGCCTGTACATCGAGGCGGTTGTAGCACGCGGCCCTCCGCGGTCGGGCCGGCTCTTGTCAGGGCAGCGTGCTATTGCCAGCTCACTCTAGAAAGAGGAAGTCATGGCCGGCGGAGTCAACAAAGTCATTCTCGTGGGCAATCTCGGGGCCGATCCCGACATGCGGTACACGCCGAGCGGGCAGGGCGTCTGCGAGCTCCGGGTCGCGACGAACGAGAGCTGGACGGACAAGAACGGCCAGCGCCAAGATCGCACCGAGTGGCATCGCGTCGTGATCTGGGGCAAACGTGCCGAGATTTGCTCGAAGTACTTGTCGAAAGGGCGTCAGGTCTACATCGAAGGCCGGATCCAGACGCGCAACTACGACGACAAGGAAGGCAACAAGCGCTACATCACCGAGATCATCGCGAACGACGTCCAGTTCCTCGGCGGCAAAGAGGGCGGCGGCGGTGGTGGTGGCGGCGGTGGCAAAGGCCGCGACGACGGTCCACCGCCTCCGGGTGACGCGGACATGGGCGGCTACGGCGGAGGATCATCGGGCGGGGGCGGCGGGCCCGATGACGACATTCCGTTCTGACCTACGGCGCGCGTGTCGCTGACGGATAACGCCGACTTCGTTCGGCTGTGGTCGGCGCAAGCGGTCAGCGCGTTCGGCTCGCGCGTGACGCGCACCGCGTTGCCGATCATCGCGGTCAAGGTGCTCCGCGAGCCCGACTCGATCGTCGCGATGCTCGCGTCGGTCCAGCTCGCGCCCGGCGTGTTGTTCGCAGTGTTCGCCGGCGGCATGGCCGATCGCGGCGACAAGCGGCGGCTGCTGATCATCGCCGACGTCGTGCGCGCGGCGGTCGTCGCGTCGCTGACGCTCGCATGGGCGCTCGGCGCGCTCTCGATCAGTCACGTGATGCTCGTCGGAGCGATCGTCGGAGCCGCGTCGGCGCTCGATCAAATCACCGACGTCGCGTACCTGCCGGCGATCGTCGGCCCGGATCAGCTCGCCGACGCGAATGCGAAGCTGGGCGCGACCGACAGCGCGGCCGAGATCGCGGGGCCCTCGGTCGCGGGCGTGTTGATCGCGGCGATCGGCGCACCGCTGGCGGTCGTCACCGACGCGCTCGGTTACGTGTGGTCGGCGGCGATGCTCGGGCGGATCCGCGCGCGACCTCAGCTCGCGACGAGCGCCGAGGGCAAGTTCGGTCTTCACGATCTTGTCGTCGGGTTACGCGCGGTGTTTGGCGATCGCTACGTGCGGTCGTTGACGCTCGCGCACATGGTGTGGTCGATCGCGGGCGGATTCTTCAGCGCGTTGTATCCGATCTATTGCTTGCGCACCCTCGGGCTGTCGGAGGCCGCGTTCGGCCTCGTGATCGCGATGGGCGGTGTCGGCGCGCTCGGCGGCGCGTTGCTCGCGCGTCGGCTGGCGAGCTCGTTCGGGTTCGGTCCGGCGAT
>CAZDGY010001331.1:0-1696 GCA_964504685.1 uncultured Kofleriaceae bacterium
GCGATCTCGCGGCGCACCGGGTTGAAGCACGAGATCGTGATCGACTCGGCGGTGTCGTCGATGATCAGGTCGATGCCAGTGGCGGCTTCCAGCGCGCGCACGTTGCGACCTTCGCGACCGATCAACCGCCCCTTGAGATCGTCGGACGGTAACGGAATGACCGCGACCGTGCGTTCGTGCACGAATTCGCTGGCGAACCGCTGGATCGCGGTCGCGACGATCGTCTTCGCGCGCGCGGTGGCGTCGCGGTGCGCTTCGTCCTCGATCCGCTTGATCTCGACCGCGGCGGAGGCGAGTGCTTGGCTGCGCACTTCCTCTTCGAGCCGCTTGCGCGCCTGATCCTCGGACAAACCGGCGATCTGCTCGAGCCGCTTGCGCGATTCGGCTTGCGCGGCTTCGGCTTTCTCGACCGCAGCGTCGGCTTGCTTGATCCGACCGTCGACGCTGCGCTCTTTCTTGTCGATCTCGCTCGCGCGACGATCGGTGTCCTTGCGCGCCTTGTCGATGTCGCGCTCTTTGGCTGCGATCGCGTCTTCGCGCTTAGCGATTTCGCCACGGCGTTGCTTCAGCTCGTCGTCGAGCTCGGCCTTGCGCTTGCGCGCCGCCTCCTTGCCCTCGACCGCCGCGGCGTTCTTGATCGCATCGACTTCGGCCTGCGCCGCGGTCTTGAGCTTCGCGGCCTCGGCCTCGGCGACTTCGCGCGCCGAGCCATCGCCTTTGCCCTTGCCGAGTCGGCCGCCGAGCACGACGCCGGCGATGAGCCCGAGCGCGACTGCGACGAGGAGGTAGACCGGTTCCATCAGGCCACTCGATACGTCGCGACGTCGGTCACGATCGCGTGAAGGAGGGCATCGTGCGGATCGCGCTCGACCTGATCGAGGACCTGACAGTCGAACGCCAGGCCGATGCGGACCGCATGAGGTGCGGCGGCGAGCGTCGCATCGTAGTGGCCGCGGCCCCACCCGATCCGTCCGCCGGCGCGATCGAACGCGACGCCCGGGATGATAAACGCCCCGATCGCATCGAGCGCGATCGCGGGCGAGTCGGCGCGTGGCTCGCGCAGCCCGAACCGCCCAGATGCGAGCTCGACCGGGGAAGCGAGATGAAACGACAGCGTGCGGCCGTCGCCGACCCGCGGGTACGCGATCGCGATCGCACGCGCGCGCAGCAGCGCGTCGAGTGGGGCGGTGTCGACCTCGCTGCCCTTGGCGGCATAGAGCGCGACCGTGCCGGTAATCGCGTACTCGGCGATCAACCGTGCGGCGTTCGCGGCGATCTGGACGCTCGCGCGCGCGCGTGTCTCAGCGGTCAGGCCGTCGCGGCGCGAGAGCAGCGTGCGCCGCGTCGCCGGCTTGCCACGCAAAGTCGAAGGAGGTGCCACGGGCTCGAGCAAGGTATACGCGGCGCGAAAGGGTGCGCGCATCATAGCCGCGGCGGGGGCGCGATCAAGCCCGCAAGCCATCGAATCGTCAGGGAAATCAGCGCGCTTGATGCTGGCGCATGATGAAGTTCGCGAGCGGTCGGCGAGCGGCCAGCGCGAGCGCATCGTCCGCGAATCGCAATCCCATACCGTGGCGCTCGTCGGTCTCGACGCGCACGACTTCAGCCGAAAGCTGCACGAGCGCATCCTCGCCGGGCAACTCGAGATCGAGCTCGACCGACGATCCTGGATAGAGCTGACCCTGCGCGGCCAAGA
>CAZDGY010001332.1:0-1694 GCA_964504685.1 uncultured Kofleriaceae bacterium
CTGCGCTACAAGGACGCGGTCGGTCGGCTACCGGCTGACATCGGCCTGACGCCGGCGATCATGGTCGCGCTGCTGCCGACGCTGTCGGATCGCGATCTGCGCCAGCTGACGCCGACCCTCGAAGAGCTCGGCCTGCTCGTCGTGCCGGAGATCCGCGCGAAGTGGGAGAAGGCGATCGCATCGGCGACGGATCAGCGCGGGCTCAATATCGCGAAGAACGTGCGCAGCGCGACGCTCAAGGAGAAGCTCGCCGATTCGGCCGATAACGCAGTTCGCAAGGCCGTGGCTGCGGCGGCGACCGAGATCGATCTGCGCGTGATGTTCCTCGTCGATAAGTCCGGCTCGATGCAGAACGCGATCGATTCGTCGAAGGAGGCGCTCGCAAAGATCCTCGCGGGGTTCCCGCTCGACAAGCTGTACATCGCGGCGTTCGACACGATGGGGCAGGTGCTCAAGCCGAAGGCAGCGACTCGCCTCGCGGTGCAGCACATGCTCGCGCCGCTCAAGGGCGAGGGCGGCACGATTCACGGTGCGGGCGTTCACGCGTTGCATCGCGATGGCGTGCGGTTCCTGCCGGGCGTCAAGATCGTCGTGATCGTGGTCGGCGATGCGCAGGGAGAAACCGGCGCGTCGTTTGCGAACACCTTTCGTACCCTCGGGTACGAGGTGTCGGCGATGGCGTTCCTGCAGGCCGGCGGAACCGGCGCGACCGTGCGCGACTGCGCGCGCGACCTCAAGGTGCCGTACAGCGAGATCAACGTCGCGCAGTTCGACGACCCGTATCACGTGCCGCGCGTGCTGCGTGCGCTGCTCGAGGCTCCGGTCCAGGCCGGCGTCGTAACGCCGGGGCTCGTGGAGAAAGTGATGGCGACCAAGCTGCTCGAGGTCGTCTAGGTGGCCGACTTCCGCGACTTCCTAGCGCCGAGTGCGCCGATCGTGCTGCCGTACTTCGGCGGCACGCGGGTCGACGCCGCGGATCGGCGGTTCCACATCGAGGGGGAGCTCGCGCCCGGTTGGTGGCGATTCAAGATCGAGGGGCGGCGCGCAACGGCAGTCGAGCCGGCGCCACCGATCTATCTTGCAGCGCTGCCGGCCGTGCGCGGGCATTGGCTCGACGGTCGCGGCTTGCCCGCGGCCGGTAGCGCCGCCGAACGGCGGCGCGGTGTGATCGATGGTTGGATCGTGATCGATGGTGCGAAGCTCGCGCGGGTGGCGTTGCCGCCCGACGACGAGCCGGCGCCGTTCGCGCGCGTGACCGGCCGGCGTTGGTATTCCGGAGACCTCTTGTTCGAGGCGGTCGAGTTCGAGGATGACGCCGAGATCGAAGCGCGGCGCGCATTCGAAGAACGCCGGCCGATCGGCGAGCTGCGCGGGGTCGTGCCGTCGTTGCGGACCGCATTCGGGCTCGCGCTCGGGGTCGCACTGGGCGACGAGCTCGGGGTCGCGGTCACGGCGCGCGAGCTGATGCCGCGGGTCGTGGCGATCGCCGACCGCGGGCGCGAGGCCGTGCGCGAATGGGTCGCCGAGCTCGAGGTCGAGCGTGCGCGCGCGGCGGCTGCGGTCGAGGCCGAACGTCAGCGGCGCGAGGCTGAAGTTCGCGAGCTCGACGCGAAGCGAAAACGCGAAGCGCTCGTCGGCACCGCGCGCTCGATCCGCCGCCACGGCGATCCGGTGCGTCGCGCCGACGACGCGCT
>CAZDGY010001333.1:0-1694 GCA_964504685.1 uncultured Kofleriaceae bacterium
CGCGCCGCTCCACGTCGTCGAGCTGTTTCGCACGCTCGAGGCGCTCGCGCCCGGGCGGATCGACCTCGGGCTCGGTCGCGCGCCCGGCACGGATCCGGTGACCGCGGCGGCGTTGCGGCGCAGCGATGACCCCGAGGTCAACCGCGTGCTCGCCGAGCTGATCGCATTCGAGCGCGGCGAGTTTCCGCCGTCGCATCCGTTTTCGAAGATCGAGCCGATGCCGTCGGACATCTCTGCGCTTTCGCTGTGGATGCTCGGTTCGACGCTCGCCGGTGCATCGATCGCGGCGCAGCTCGGCGTGCCGTACGCGTTCGCCGGCCACTTCGCGATGCGCCATGCGTTCGACGCGATCGAGCACTACAAGCGGACCTACGAGCCATCGCCGCAGCACCCGACGCCGTACGCGATGCTCGCGGTGACCTGCGTATGCGCCGACAGCGACGAGCTCGCGCAGCGAATTTCGGCGCCGATTCGCGTCGCGGTCGTCAAGAATCGCACCGGCCGGCGTGCGCCGATCGTCTCGATCGACGAGGCGCTCGCGTACGAATTCTCCGCCGACGAACAGGCGATCGCCGACGACTTCTTCATGGGCGCGGTGATCGGCGATCCCGCGAAGGTCGGCAAGCGCCTCGGCGAGCTCGCGCACGAAATCCACGCCGACGAGCTGATGCTATCGACGCTCGTGCCGGATCTCGCGTCGCGCGCGAAGTCGCTCGAGCTGGTCGCGAAGGCGATGGCCTAGCGGTCGCGAGTCACGGCGTCATCACGCGGACGACCTCGTCGGCCGACAGCGCTCGGTTGTAGATCCGCACGTCGTCGAGACTGCCGTCGAGCATCGTGACGCCGCCGCCGTACTCCGTGCCCAGCGTGAGGTCTTCGCCACCACCGGTATGCGCTGGGGCGCAGTTCGTCTCGTCGCTCGTTGCGACAGCGGCGCCGTTCTCGTAAAGCGTGAGCGTTTGCGCCGTCGCGTCATAGACGCTCGCGACGTGGGTCCACGTTCCCAGCGATGGCGGCGTGGGCGACTCTGCGTTCGCGATCCCGCATGGGCCGACGCCGTTGCCGTTGTAGGCGATCATCCAGCCGATCCCGGCGTTCACGTGACCATTGTCGACGAGCAGGTTGTAGTTCGCGAAGCCCCCGGCGGTCGACTTGGCGACGAGCGAGTCGTAGGCGGCGGCTGCGGGGAGCGCGCTGAGCTTGACCCACGTCGCCACGGCCCACGAACCGGGCAGCTGGAGCGAGCTCGCATCCGGGACGTCGACAAATTGGTCGGCCGCGTCGCCTCCGAACGATAGCGCGCCGTCGATCTCGCCGGCGACCCACGTCGGGCCGCCGCTCAGCGTCCCGGTGTTGTCGTTGCCCGACGAATCGGCCGCGATCGTGCCGCTCGCCTCATCCAGTTTCCACCAGCCGACGAGCCCGGCGGTCGGCGCACCGCCGTCACCGCTTGCATTCGAGTCGAGGTTCGCGTCGCGGTCGGCGAAGTCGACTCGTCCACATGCCGCCAGCATCACAACGAGCCACCACCGCCTCTTGACGATTGCCGTTAACATTTCTCGATCGCGATCAGGCAGTTGGAGTCGGGCAACTCGACGGCGACGTCCCGCTCGTCGGTCAACGCGATCTTGCCGGCAAGACCTGTGCGATAGCCGGGCTGCAAGTAGCTGCGGTCCTCGGGCGGGATGTCGACC
>CAZDGY010001334.1:0-1694 GCA_964504685.1 uncultured Kofleriaceae bacterium
ATCTGCTGATGCACACGTCGTGGGGCTGGCGACTCCACAAATGGCATCACGCGCCGCACTACATGTATTGGTTCGCCGGCGCGCGCGCGACCGTGCAGCAGATGGTGCTGTTCATGATTCCCCCGATCCTCGCGACGCCGATCATCGGGGCCGCGCCGATCTGGGTCTACTGGGCTATTCCCGCTGAGGTCATCCTGCGCAATGACTGGATGCACATGAACGTGGCGTGGCGATCGCGGCGGCTCGAGTGGCTGTTCGTGACGCCGCGCTATCATCGCGTCCATCACAGCGCTGATCTGCGCAGGCACCTCGGCAATTACGGCTCGCTGTTCACGCTGTGGGACCGGTTCTTCGGCACGCGCATCGATCCCGAGTCGATCAAGAAGCCGCTCAAGTTCGGCACGGGCGAAAAAGACAATCCGGTTCGGCTCGTTGTCGGCTTGTAGTGCGGCGCAACAGACCGCGCGCGAGTAGAACGCGGTACGGTGCGCCCGTGAGTGACCATCCCACCGACTTTGTCGGCAACGTCCACGAGGCGATCTCGTCCTCGATCAAGGCCAAGCTGCCAGATGCGATCGTCGAGTCGTCCGGCGGCGGCGGTCACTACACGATCTCGGTCGTGTCGGCGGCGTTTGCCGGCAAGAGCCTGCTCGAGCAACAACGACTCGTGCTCGGCGCGATCAAGCATCTGATCAACGGCGCCGCGCCGCCGGTGCATGCGGTCGACAGCTTGGTCACCAAGACGCCGAGCTGACTACGGAAGCTCGACCGCACCCGCGGTGCAGGGTTCCGCGCGCGGATTGCCACGCTGATCGGTCGCGGGGCAGCCATGACCGATACCAGCCGCGGGGCTGCCGCTCGCCGGCAGCAACGTCGCGGTGTCGCCACCGTTGCTGCCGAGCGCACCGAGCATCGGATCGGCGACGAGCGGAGCGGCCGTGCACAGCGAACCATCCGGCCACTGCAGATTGCCCGAGCCGTCGGTCAGTGGCGGCGCCTCACAGCTCGGGTCGTACTGCGCGGTGTTGTTCGCGATGATCGTGTTGGTCACGGTCATGCCGGTGCCGAAGATCGCGCCCGCGACTTGTCCGCTCGCGGTCGCCTGGTTGTTCGCGATCGTGCAGTTGAGCATCGTGCCGGTCGCGCTCGCGAGCCAGACGCCACCGCCGTTACTCGCGGTCGCGGTGTTGCCGGCGATCGTGACGTTCGTCAGGTTCGCAGCGGCGGTGTCGATCCAGATCCCGCCGTTGTATGCACCTTGGTTGTTCGAGATCGTGCTCGCGGTGACGTCGATCGCGAGGCCTTCGAGATATAAGCCGCCCGCATTGCCGGTCGCCCCGGCCGTGACGGTGTTGCTGTCGACGGTCGAGCGATCCATCGCGAACGAGCCGTTGTGCGTGTTCGAGACGCGGAAGAAGCCGCCGGCGATCGCGCCCGCTTGGTTGTTCGCGATCGTGACTCCGCACAGCGACGTCGCCTCCTTGCTGCCGTCCATGTAGATGCCACCGCCGCAGCCGCCATCACCCGGGTTGCCGCCCGTGCCGGTCGCGGCGTTGTTCGCGAACGTGCTGTTGACGATCGTGAGATCGCCGTTGAGGCTACCGACCGCACCGCCGTCACTCGCCGAGTTGTTGGTGAACGTGCTGCCGGAGATCGTGGTCGAGCCACCGCCGAAGCCGTAGATCGCGCCGCCG
>CAZDGY010001335.1:0-1691 GCA_964504685.1 uncultured Kofleriaceae bacterium
TCACGACCGCGGGGTACTTCATCGTGAGCTTGGAACCGAGGTTGCCGTCGATCCACTCGACGGTCGCTTCGGTCTAGGCGCGCGCCCGCTTGGTGACGAGGTTGTACACGTTCGGCGACCAGTTCTGGATGGTCGTGTAACGGATGCGCGCCCCGGGCTTGGCGATGAGCTCCACCACGGCCGAGTGCAACGAGTCGTTCGTGTAGACGGGCGCGGAGCAACCTTCGACGTAGTGCACCGACGCGCCTTCGTCGGCGATGATCAACGTGCGCTCGAACTGGCCCGCGCTCTCCGCGTTGATGCGGAAGTACGCCTGCAGCGGCATGTCGACGTGCACGCCCGGCGGCACGTAGATGAACGAACCGCCCGACCACACCGCCGAGTTCAACGCCGCGAACTTGTTGTCGCCGGGCGGGATGACCGTGCCGAAGTACTTCTGCACGATCTCGGGGTAGTCGATGAGCGCCTGGTCCATGCTCGTGAAGAGGATGCCCTTGCGCTCCAGGTCTTCGCGATTCTTGTGGTAGACGACCTCGGAGTCGTACTGGCTCGTGACCCCGGCGAGGAACTTGCGCTCGGCTTCGGGGATCCCGAGCTTCTCGTACGTGGCCTTCATCTCTTCGGGGAGCATGTCCCAGTCGGAGACGGCGCCATCCTGCTTGGGCTTCAAGTAGTAGTAGATGTCGTCGAAGTCGATCGTCGGCATGTTCTTCGAGAACCACTCGAGCATGGGCTTGCGCTCGAACCGCTTCAACGCGTTGAGCCGGAACTTCGTCATCCACTCCGGCTCGGACTTGTGGTACGAGATGTCGCGGACGACTTGCTCGTTCAAGCCCTTCTTGGGCGTGACCGCGTAACTCTCGGTGTCGTGCCAGCCGAGCTTGTACTTGCCCAGATCGATGCCCTGAACGGCCATCGGCACACGCCTCCTCGAGGTTCGCCCTCAGATCCCGATCGGCGGCGGTGTCCAGGCGGACGCCGGCCCCGACGATCAGGCAATTAACACTACCGCCATAGTAACAATCCCGGCGGCCCGGACCAAGCCCGCCTCGGGGCTGGGTCCGGGGCGGTCAGGGCTTGACGGTGGTCGTTGTCGAGGCCGGTCGGGTGGTCGTGGTCGTCGTGATCCCCGACTTGGCGAGCGCGGCCAGAACGTCTTGCTGCGCCTGAGCGTTGTGGGCCTGATAACCGGCGAGATCCTTGGCCGCCAACGAGGCTTGCGCGGCGGCGCCCTGGTCGGCGGCATCTTGCAGGAGCTGAGCGACGGTCGCGTTCGTCGGCGGCTGCGTGGTCGGGGTTCCCGGCACCGTCGTAGTGGTTGTCGTGCTTTCGTTCCCCGGCGTCGTCGGGGTCGTGACCGGCGCGCTCGACCCGTTGCACGGGTTGGTTCGGTTGTTCGACGCCTGCAGCCGGGTGGGGTTGTTGGTGACGAGGGCCGTCACCGCGTCGGTGATGTCACACCCGAGCACGGCATGCGAACCCACCGCCGCCGCGACCGCGAGGTAGCGCGGGAACGTGGTGGTTCCCTCGCCGAGGATCCACACCGGCCGGACGTACATGATCGCGTCGCCGATCGGTAACAGCTGCACGTTGCCCTGGATCACCTTCGAGCCCTGGCTCCCGAGCAAGGTGAACTGGCTACTGATGAATTGATCCGACTGGATCAACGTCGCCGCGTTGCCGGGCGACGG
>CAZDGY010001336.1:0-1688 GCA_964504685.1 uncultured Kofleriaceae bacterium
CATCGCTGGCAGTGCGTGTCCTCACTACGACAGCGAGGCCGAGCGCCGGCCGGTCTATCAGGCGCTCGTCGCGAACGGCTTCCCCGCCGGCTATGCGGCAGATGACGGCGTCGCGCTCCACTTCGTCGACGATGCGTTGCACGCCGTCGTGTCGTCGCGGCCGAATGCGGCGGCCTATCGCGTCGAGCTGGTCGACGGTCGAGTCAGCGAGACCGCGCTCGCGACGCGATATCTCGGCGATCAGTAGCGCAAGAACGCCGAGCCCCAGGTCAGGCCGGCTCCGAACGCGACAAGGCACACCATCATCCCCGGCTTGATCTTGCCGACTTCGATCGCCTCGTGCATGCAGATCGGGATCGAGGCAGCGGTGGTGTTGCCGTATTTCATGATGTTGTTGTGCATCTTCTCGGGAGGCAGCCCGATCATCTGCGCGACCATCTGATTGATCCGTAGATTAGCTTGGTGCGGGATCACCATGTCGATCTTGTCGAGGGTCAGGCCGTTCGCGACCATGCCCTCCATCATCGCTTCCGGCATGCGCCTGACCGCGTGCTTGAACACGTTCTTTCCCTTCATCGAAGGAAAGTGACGTCGTTCCGCCATCGCCTCGGCGGTCATCCGCGGATGTTGTCGGCTCGCCGGATATTCGGTCCACAGGATCTCGGCGTCGGTGCCGTCGGCGTGGAGATGAGTCGACAAAATCATGTGGTTGTCGTCGGTCGCACGACCGACCACGACGGCGCCTGCACCATCGCCGAAGATCACCGTGACGTCACGACCCGCGGTCGAGACATCGAGCCCGGTCGAGTGCACTTCCGATCCGACGAGCAACACGTTCTTGTACATCCCGGTGCGCACGTATGCGTCGGCGATCGAGAGCCCGTAGATGAAGCCGGTGCACTGCTGGCGAATGTCGAGACACGGAATGCCGCGCATGCCGAGCAGACGCTGCATGAACACGCCGGTGCCAGGAAAATTGCAATCGGGCGACAGCGTCGCGTAGATGATGAGGTCGATGTCTTTCGCGGTCAGCCCCGAGCGCTCGATCGCTTCGGCCGCTGCCTTCGCACCGAGCTCAGCGCCGCCTTCTCCCGGCTCGACCCAGCGCCGCTGCTCGATGCCAGTGCGCTCGACGATCCACTCGTTCGACGTCTCCATCTTCTGAGCGAGGTCGTCGTTCGTGACGATCCGCGAAGGGACACTCATCCCGATGCCCAGGAGCCGACTGCGGTGGGTCATTGACGTGCGTTACCACAACTCGCCGCGTTACAGTAACTGCATGAACGTGCTGCTGGTCCGCCACGGCGAGACCGCGTGGAATCGGGAGGGGCGCTATCAAGGCCGCACCGATGTTCCACTATCGGTCGACGGTGAGGCGCAAGCGCGGGCGCTCGCGGCTCGGTTGGCTAACATCCCGATCGCCTTTGCGATCGCCTCGCCGCTATCGCGCGCTCGCAACACCGCGGAGGCCGTGCTCGTCGGGCGTGGGCTCGAGCTCGAGCTCGACGACCGACTCGTAGAGATCGGTCACGGCGCGTGGGAGGGCAAGCTCGCGAGCGATGCCGAGACCGCGGATGCCGCGATGTTCAAGACATGGAGGACTGCGCCCTCCGCAGACTTCGCAGCAGGTCCGGGTGGCGAGTCGCTCGGCGAGGTCCGCGCGCGCGCGTGGCCGGCGCTCGTAGCGG
>CAZDGY010001337.1:0-1688 GCA_964504685.1 uncultured Kofleriaceae bacterium
CGGTCGCGAAGACCATCGCGATCGACACGACGCCGAAAGAGCGCCGCCGGATGATGCCGCCCGAAGTTTACCTGCGCGCGTACATGGTGTGGTTCGGCGGGCTCGCGCCGCTCGACGTCCAAGCGCGCGCGAAGGGCAAGGCGCTGTTCGATGCGTGGGACGACTATCTGTCCGCGCTCGGCCTGCCCGACTATCGCGTCGACCTGCCGCGCCAGATGCAGACCAACACGCTCATGCTCGCGACGCTCGGCCGGCTCGGCGAGGCGCTGTGCATGCGCGCTGCCGAACGCGACCTACACGGCAAGCCGCCGGCGATCGCCGATCGCGTGATCTTCGCGTTCGAGGTCGTGCCGACGCCGAGCGCGGACGAGTTCCGCGATCGATTCGACGTCTTGCATCGCACGTTCGTCGGCTATCCGGTCGCGCTCGGCCCCGCGGATCGGCTCGCGAAGTTCTATGCGCTCTATCAGGCGGTCGCCGCGCGCCACAAGGCCGCGAAGCAACCGCTCACCGGCGACGAGACCGCGTGGGCCGCGGTGTGCAGCGCGCTCGTGCAGCATCCAGAAACGGAGCTCTACTGATGTTCACTCGACGCTCGATGTTGCAACTGCTCGGCGGTGGCGCCGCGAGCCTCGCGCTGCGCCGGCCGGTCTGGGCCGCGGCGAAAGATGCCGCGCCCGGCGAGTTCTTCATCTTCATCCACGCCTCGGGCGGCTGGGACGTCACGCTATGGGCCGATCCGCGCAACGAGCGCAAAGGCATCGTCGATCCGGCCGGGACCGACAACACCGACATCGCGCCGCTCACGCATTGGAAGTCGACGCGACTCGACAACGACGTCGATACGTTCGAGATCCTCGCGCCGAAGAATGTCTCGCTGCGATTCGGGCCGGGCATCGGCGACTTGTTCGACTTCCGCGAGCGGCTCACCGTGATCAATGGCCTCGCGATGAACACGGTGAGCCATCCCGACGGCACCGCATTCTCCGCGACCGGGCGTCACCTCGCGGGCGGTCGACCTCCAGCGTCGAGCGTCGACGTCGCGGTCGCGACCGAGCTCGGCACCGACCAGCGGCTGCCGGCGGTCGCGGTGCAGTATCCGTCGTCGTTCATCGGCGACCGGCTCGATCGCCGCGCCGTGCCGCTGCGAGTCGCGAGCGCCGCGACGATCGCGAAGTCGTTGACCCGCAGCGACGCCTACCTCGCCGCCGACGATCGTACCGCGATCACCGCGTTGCTCACCGACGAGGCCGCGGCGCTCGCCGAGCAGTCGGCATATCCCGAAACGTACCTGCGCGCCGAGAGCCAGGAGACCGCGCTACCGAAGTTGATCTCGGGAGATCTCGAGAAGGCGTTCACCCAGAAGGCGCTGCAAGATGCGTATCCGAAGTTCGACTACAAGGCGAAGTCGCAAGGCCAAGGCGCGCTGTCCGCCGCGTTCGCGCTCGAAGCGATCAAGCGCAACGTCGTGCGCTGCGTCGGGTTCGCGCTCGGCGGGCTCGATACGCACAACCAGAACTACAAGCAGCAGGCGCACACCCAGCAAGAGCTGTTCGGCGTGATCGCGCGGCTCGTCGAGGAGCTCGATCGCACGCCGCACCCCGACAAGCGGTCCGCGAAGCTCGCCGACCACACCCACATCTTGGTGTTCTCCGACTTCTGCCGCACGCCGCAGATCAACCTGAGTG
>CAZDGY010001338.1:0-1683 GCA_964504685.1 uncultured Kofleriaceae bacterium
CGCCTGCATTCCAGCGCGGTCGGTGACGTGCTGATCCGCGGGCAACACCGCGAGCACGGCATCGGGGTCGCGCACTGCGAGGATCGCCGCGGCCAGGCCGATCGCCGCCGCAGTGTTGCGCCCGACCGGCTCGGCGAGCAGCTCGACGTCAGGAACGACCGCACGCGTTGCCTCGAGCTGTGCCTCGGCGGTCACGACCATCACGCGATCGCCAGCGAGTGCACGCCCGAGTCGAACCGCCTGGGCGACCATCGGTTCGCTGCCGTCGAGCGCGAGCAACTGCTTCGGCTTCGCGCGGCGACTCGCCGGCCATAGCCGCGTGCCGCTGCCCCCCGCGAGCACGACGGCGTGGCGCACTAAGGCTCACCGAGATCGTGAAGGTGATGCTTGGGACGCCGCAAGCTCGCGAGCCAATTCTTCACGCGATCCGAGATGACGTAGAACGCCGGCACGACGAACAGCGAGAGTAGCGTCGACAGGATCAGACCGCCGATGATCGCGTCGGCCATCGGTCCGCGCGTTTCCGCACCGGGCCCGAGGCCGAGCGCAGACGGCACCGCCGCCATCATCGTCGCGACCGCGGTCATGAGGATCGGGCGCAGCCGCACCGGGCCTGCGCGCCGCATCGCCTCGGCAGCGTCGAGGTTCTCTTTGTGGCGGACCTCGTTCGCGTAGTCGACGAGGATGATCGAGTTCTTCTTGACGATGCCCATCAACAGCAACAGGCCGATCATCGAGAACACGTTGAGCGTCTTGCCCGCGATGAACAGCGCGACCATCGCGCCGGCGAGCGACAGCGGCAGGATCGTGAGCACGGTGATCGGGTGCAAGAACGAGTTGAACTGCGAGGCGAGCACCATGTACGCGACCATGATCCCGACGATCAGCGCGAACACGAGGCTGCCCATCGCGTCGCCGAACTGCGAGCTCTGGCCGGACAGCGAGATCGTGTAGCCCGGCGGCATCGTCGCGACGAGCTTGTTGACCTCGGCGATCGCATCGCTCTGCGCTTTGCCGGCCGCGACGTTGCCGGTGATCCGGATCGCGCGTTGGCGGTTGTCGTGGTTGATCGAGAGCAGTTCGGCCTGATCGCGATGGGTCGTGACCTGCGACAGCGGCACCATCGCGGGCGGGTTTCCGTTGACGCCGGTCGTCGCGCGGACCTGGAGCAAGTCGAGATCCTCGGGCCGCGACCGCTGCGTCGCGAGCAACCGCATCTCAATGTTCATGCGCCGGCCGTCGGGGGTCGAGTACTGGCCGACGATCGCCCCGCCGATCAGCGTCGTGATCGCCGCCGTGATGTCCGAGATGTTGACTTGGAGGTCCTGCGCTGCCGGGCGATCGGGCGCGACCGCGAGCTCGGGCGGCCCGAGGATGTAGTCGCTCTTGAGATCCGCGGTCGTCCCGGTCGCTTCGAGATCTTTCTGGACCTTGAGCGAGAGCGCGATCAGCGTGGCCCAGTCCGAGCCGTGGATCGTGAACTCGACCGGGCTGCCCTTGCTTCCGGCGAAGCCCTGTTGCGACAGGTCTTGGATGTTCGGTTTGACCAGGCCTGGGATCCGGCCGAGCTCCACGCGCAGCGTCTGCTGGAACTCGGCCTGCGTGAACTTGCGCTGCTTCGGGTCGACCATCGTGATCTGCATCGAGGCCGATCCCACGTTCACCGTGGTCTGCACGCCGATC
>CAZDGY010001339.1:0-1681 GCA_964504685.1 uncultured Kofleriaceae bacterium
GTACTTCGCGAGCGCGCGCTCGCCGAGCACCTTGAGGATGTCGTGCGGGTTCGCCGGGCCATCCATCAGCGCCTCACCCGCGCGGACGCGATCGCCCTCGCGAACCGAGAGGTGCTTGCCCTTGGGGATGAGGTATTCGGCTGGGTCACCAACCTCGGGGACCACGAGCACCTTGCGCTTGCCCTTGGTGTCCTTGCCGAAGTGAACGACGCCGTCGATCTCGCAGATCACCGCGTGGTCCTTCGGCTTGCGAGCCTCGAACAACTCGGCAACACGCGGCAGACCGCCGGTGATGTCCTTCGTCTTCGTCGTCTCGCGCGAGATCTTCGCGATCACATCGCCGGCCTCAACGTAGTCGCCGTCGTTGACGAAGATGTTCGAGCCGACCGGCAGGTAGTAGCGAGCTTCGGCCGACTCGTTGAGCGAGTACGCGCCGGTGAGCTTGACGGTGTTGCCGTCGGCATCCTTGAGCGTGATCCGCGGACGGCTGTCCGCATCCTTGCTCTCGGTGATCGTCTTACGCGACAAGCCGGTCTGCTCGTCGAGTGCCTCGAGCATCGTGACGCCGTCGACGATGTCGCCGTACTTCACGTAGCCCGCGACCTCGGTCACGATCGGCATCGCAAACGGATCCCACTCGGCCAGCAGCTGGCCGGCCTTGACCCGCGTGCCGTCCTCGACCATCAAGCGCGCACCGTACTGCAGGCCATAACGCTCGCGCTCGCGGCCGATCTCGTCGACGAGGACGAGCTCGCCCTGGCGATTCATCACCACCGAGTGCTCTTTGCGCTTCACCAGCTGGACGTTGTTGAGCTTGACTGTGCCTTCGTTGCGCGATTCGAGCGAGCTCTGCTCGGTACGAATCTGACCGACGCCACCGATGTGGAACGTACGCATCGTGAGCTGGGTACCCGGCTCGCCGATCGACTGCGCTGCGATCACGCCGACCGCTTCGCCGATGTTGACCATGATGCCGCGAGCCAGGTCACGGCCGTAGCACAGCGAGCAGATGCCGCGACGGGTCTCGCACGCGAGCACGCTGCGGATCTTCACGCGGTCGATACCCGCGTTGTCGATGATCTTGACGTGCTCTTCTGTGATGTCTGCGTTCGCCGGGCACAGGACTTCGCCGGTGTACGGGTCGACGATGTCCTCGAGCACGACGCGACCGAGGATGCGGTCACCGAGGCGCTCGATGATCTCGCCACCTTCGATCAGCGGCATCATCTCGACACCCTGGCGAGTGCCGCAGTCGAACTCGCTGATGATCGTGTCTTGCGACACGTCGACGAGCCGGCGGGTCAGGTAACCGGAGTTTGCGGTCTTCAACGCGGTGTCCGCGAGGCCCTTGCGAGCGCCGTGGGTCGAGATGAAGTACTGCAGCACCGACAAGCCTTCGCGGAAGTTCGTCGTGATCGGCGTCTCGATGATCTCGCCGGACGGCTTCGCCATCAGGCCGCGCATGCCGGCCAGCTGACGCATCTGCTGCTGCGAGCCGCGAGCGCCCGAGTCAGCCATGATGAAGATCGAGTTGAACGACGGCGCCTTCTTGATCGTGGCGGAGTCCGGATCCTTGAACTCCTCCGTCGAGATCTCCTTCATCATGTCCTTGGCGATCGCCTCGGCGACTTGCGCCCAGATGTCGACCACCTTGTTGTAGCGCTCGCCGTCGGTGATGAGG
>CAZDGY010001340.1:0-1681 GCA_964504685.1 uncultured Kofleriaceae bacterium
TAGGAAGACTCCGGGCGGCCTTTCTGCCAGTTCAGGAAGGTAATTTCAAGCCCTTGAGCGCGGCTAGGCGGGGGTCCATGGGCTTCTCACACGCGCAGGTCTGTGTATTTCGGTCGATTCCGCACTGTGGGCATAGTCCTTTGCAGTCCTCTCGACACAGCGGCGCGTAGGGCACAGACAGCACGAATTGCTCGCGAAACAGCGGCTCGAGGTCGATCGCGTCGCCGTCGTAGGGGAACACGTCGAGGTCGCCATCGCCGAGCTCGGCGCCGTCCTCGTCGTCATCGACCTTGTCTTTGTCCTTGTGCTTCGGGGTCGCCGGCTCGATTTCGGTCGGCAGCTCCCCGCGCGGCAGGAACGTCACGCGCAGGGTCTCGTCGATCGGCAGCGTGACTGGGCCGACGCAGCGGCTGCACGCGACCACGAGGTGACCGTGGAACTCGCCCGACGCGAACACCGTCTTGTCGTCGGCGTACAGGTCGAGCTCGGCCACGCCGCTGCCGGCCTCTGGATCGGGCTCGGGAGCGCCGAGCGCGTCGCGCATCGGCATGCCGCGCAGCCAGTCGGTCACCTGGGTCGGGGTGACCTCGAACCGCCGATGAGTCGGCAGGTCGCGCAGCAACACCGAGAATGGTGCTTCCTTCGCCATGGCGGCTGGGGAATATAGGTGCGCGATCGCCGCTGTCAAGCGCGGTAGAGTGCCGGCCATGAATTCCCAGACTCCGATGTGGGTCTATTTGATCCCGCTCGCCATGGTCGCGGTTGGCTTCCTGATCGCCTCGCAGCGCACAGGCTCGGTCGCGAGCGCCGCGGTCGGCCACCGCCGGCTCGAGCTGACGACCACCGCATCGCCGGCCGAGGCGTTTGCCCGGATCGCGCTGATCGCCGGCAAGTACAAGATCGACGACCGCGACGCCTCGCGCGGCATCCTCGTCCTGTCGTCGGGCATTTCGTTCGGGTCGTGGGGCTTTCTCTACCCGGTGTTCATCACCGCGAATGGCACCGGCTCGCAGATCGACATCGGCATCCATTCCAAGCTGATCCAGTTCGGGCCGATCGTCGGGCTCGCGCATCGCAAGCTGCGCGACGCGATCGAGGCCGCGGTTTCGGCGCCGGCCGCTCGGGTCGCTTAGTGCGTTGGCTCGTAGCGCTCGCGTGCTGCACGGCGTGCGGCGATAGCTCGACCGCGCCGATCTCGTTCGGATCGATCGGCCCGCTGTCGAGCGACGCCGGCAAGGGCGGGTTCCGGTTCGGCGTCGCGACCGCTGCGACCCAGATCGAAGACATGAACCCGAACACCGATTGGTACGTGTGGACCGAGCCCACCGCGCAAGGCGGACTCGGCAAGGACACGTTCGTCGGCGACGCGGTCGACGGCTTTTCGCAGGACCTCGCCGACGTCGGCTTGATCGCGGACATGGGACTCGACAGCTATCGCTTCTCGATCGAGTGGGCCCGGATCGAGCCGCAAAAAGGCGTGATCGACGAAACCGCGATCGCGCACTACCGCGCGGAGCTGCAGGCGCTGCACGACATGGGCATTCGTCCGCTCGTCACCGTGCTGCACTTCTCGGTGCCGGTGTGGGTCGGCGATCCGCGCGCGATCAGCTGCCCGGATGGCCCGACCGATACGAACCTGTGCGGCTTTGGCTCGGCCGGCGGCCCGCAGATCATCCTCGCG
>CAZDGY010001341.1:0-1680 GCA_964504685.1 uncultured Kofleriaceae bacterium
CGAGCCCGAGCCCGATCCGTTCTGCGCGACCGCCGAGCCCGAGCCCGAGCCCGAGCCCGAGCCGTTCTGCGCAACCGCCGATCCCGATCCATTGGATCCAATATGCGAGACCACCGCGGATCCCGATCCATTCGATCCGGCCGAGCCCGAGCCCGTCTGCGCGACCGCGGATCCCGAGCCATGCGCAGCCGATCCATCGCTCTTGCCCGATCCGCTGCCGCGCTTCGCCGTGGTCGCCGGCTCGGTCACCGACATCGAGTCGATCACCTGCCACGTGATCACGCCGCCGGCGACCAGCACGATCGCTCCGATGATCAGCGGCAGCTTGCGCGACTTCGGCTTGCGCGCTGCGACCATCGCCGAGCCGATCGTCGCCACCGAACCAGTGCCGCGCCGTTGCGGCCCCATCCCCGGAACGGTCGTCGACGGCATCGCCTGCGGGGGCGCGAGCCCGGGCGCATCGGCCGGCGGGATCCACGGCTGCCCTTGATCGGCGACCGGCGGCGCCGGCGGCGGCTCGCTCCACACCGAGCGCTGCGCGGGCGGCGGCGGCGCAGGAACCGGAGCGGGTGCAGGCCTCGATCCGGCCGGCGGCCCAAATCCCGGCGCGGGCAACGTGATCGGCGCGGGACCCTGCGGTCGGAGCGAAGCGGCGATCGGCACGAGATCTTGGGTCGGTCGCATCGACGCTTGGCCGAGTCGATCGGTCTCCAACGGCGACAGCTCCATCGTGAGCTCGCCCGACTCGCGCTTCGCACGCGGCAGCTGCTCGCGCGCGATCGGCTCGGTCTGATCGCCGACCTCCATCTCGATCACCTGCTCGGGCTCCGACACCGCGCGAGGCGGCGGAGCGACCGCGGTCGGAATCTCGCTCGGCGGACGCGGCGCGCCGGGACGCGGCGACGGACTGGTCGGAGGCCGAATGTTCGGAATCAACCCGGTCACGCGCGGCTTGACCGGCGGAATCGCCGGCGGCGGTCGCTTCGCAGCGGCGATGCCGGGCATCGTCGTGGAGCCGATCATCGCGGGCGGAGTCGCCGGCGGTGCGTTGATCCCCGGCGGCACCGGAATCGGCGGCGGCGCGAGACCGGGCATCGTCATCGACGGCTTGGGTAGATCCGGCAGCGTGCTCGCAGCTCCCGGCGGCGGCGGCGCACCGACCGGACGCGGCGCACTGACGAGCGGCGTCGGGCCCGCCACTGGCACGTCGGGCCGAACGAACTGCTCGGTCGCGGCGTCGATGTTTTCATGCGAGTCGCGACCGGAGATCTCCATCTCGATGCTCGAGCCGGGGTCCGCGTCGAGCGCGCCGAGCGTCGTCGGCGGGCCACCGCGCAACGAATCGGGCGCGCGGATCGGTCCGGTGCCAATGTTGAGCGCGACGACGCCCGACAGCATGCCCTCGTTGAACGAGTTCATGCGCTCGAGCGTCTGCTTCACGGTCGCGCCGATGTCTTTGCGCGTGCCCGGCACCGGAGCGACGCGCAAGGCGGCGTCGAGCGCGTCGGCGAGCGCGCGCGCATCGGGAAACCGTTCGAACGGCGAGCGCGCGAGACAGCGCTGCAACACGCGCACGATCGGACGCGGCATCGCCGGTTCGGGCGGCGGGCCCGCGAGGATCGCTTGCGCGATCGCTTGCGGCGTCGCGCCGGTGAAGCAACGTTGGCCGGTGACGAGCTC
>CAZDGY010001342.1:0-1679 GCA_964504685.1 uncultured Kofleriaceae bacterium
GAGCGTCTGCAGCGCCGGGATCGCTTGGACCAAGCAGCGCGTCGACACGCCTTGGCGCGTGCGCTTGTCGGCGCGAAGGATCTGCGCGACATCGACGAGACACTCGTGCACCGCCGGCGCGACCGAGACTTGCTCGCGCAGCACGTTGCGAGCGAGCGCGACGTCACCGCGATTGACCCGCGGCAGCTCGCGCGGCACGCGAGGCTTGCCCCACTGACGCAGTACCTCGAGCTCGGACTCGCGGTTGATGTGCTTCATCACGAGCTTGAACAGGAACCGATCGAGCTGAGCGAGCGGCAGGGGATAGGTACCGATCGCATCGAGCGGGTTCTGCGTCGCCATCACGAAGAACACGTCGTTGAGCGGGTACGACACGTTGTCGACCGTGACTTGCTTCTCGGCCATTGCTTCGAGTAGCGCGGACTGCACCTTCGGCGAGGTCCGATTGATCTCGTCGACGAGCACGACGTACGCGAACACCGGGCCGCGGCGAAACTGGAACGTGCTCGTCGCGGTGTCGAAGATCGTGACGCCGGTGACGTCCGACGGGAGTAAGTCTGGCGTGAACTGAATCCGGCGAAAGCTCGGAATATCATCGTCGGGCAGGTCGTCGATGATCGCGTGGCCGAGCGACTTCGCGAGTGTGGTCTTGCCCGAGCCCGGGTAGTCCTCGAGCAAGCAGTGGCCATCGGCGAACATCGCGACGAGGATCAGCTCGACCACGTCGTCGCGGCCGATCACGGCGTCGCGCATCCACGCACGTACCTTTTCGGCGACACCGCGCGCGTCATCGAGCGTGCGGACGCCCGCGTCGACTGGAGTGAGGTGGGATTCGGGAACGCTGACCATGCTGACTCTCCTAAGCGTAGCTTACCGGGTGAACCACCACCCGAGCGGGTGGATAGCGGCCCGCAGGCGCCGCAAGAACGATGTGTTGTGGGCAAGCTCGCCGCGCGTCTGGTTCGCGAGCTCGATCACGCGCGGCAGCGGCTCTTCGTGGTTGCCGAGCGCGGTCCGCAGGTGCGAATTCGTCAGCGGTACGAAGCTCGGCGCGATCTCGGCGATCCGAGCCGCGTGTTTCTCGCGCGTCTCGCCGGTGTCGCGACCGAGGCCGAGGTCGCTCAACCGATCGAGCAGGCCGCGGTAGACCAGGCGCTGCGACGACCGCCGCATCCGGCGTGCGAGCTTCGTCGCATACGCTGCGATCAGCGCACCGCCGGCGAAGCTCCCGAGCGAGCCGAGCAGCAGGAACCATGGAATCACGAGCCGCGTGTTCGGATCGCCAGCCTTACCGCCGGTCTTGTCCTTGCGCGCGAGCTCGCCGAGCATGCTCTCGAGGTCGCCGTCGATCGGCGCCGCGGGCGGCTCGTCGGAATGCTCGGGGTAGACGTCGAACGTGACCCAGCCGACGCCATCGAGGTAGAGCTCGGGCCACGCGTGCGCGTCGTTGCCGAGGATCAACACCGACGAGCCGGCGCCGTGCTGGCGCGTTTGCACCGCGTAGCCGAGCGCGACGCGAGCCGGGATGCCTTGGCTACGCAGCAGGAACACCATCGCGTGCGCGAAGTGCACGCAGTAGCCCTTCATCTCGCCGAACAGGAACTTCGCGGTCGGATCGGTGCCGACTAGCGTCTTCTGCGCGAGGCTGTAGAAGCCGTGCTGCTCGAGGTAGCGCTTGA
>CAZDGY010001343.1:0-1678 GCA_964504685.1 uncultured Kofleriaceae bacterium
GAGCGCTTTGCCGAACAGCGTCGACACGCGGCGGCGGGTGCGGTCTTCAGCGACTTCACCGTCCGGCGTTTCCTCGTCGAGATCGTCGAGAATCTGGGCGCTCTTCGCGTCCATCGGGTCGAACGGCGTCGCGACGTCTTTCTTCGTACCCTCGGACATCGCGCGCGCTGCGGCGTGCTCGCGGATCGCCCGGACATCGGCTTCGCGCGTCGGCGCTTCCTCGTCGACACCGCCGGTGCCGGCGCGCTGCCGCAACCCGAGCTCGCGGGTCGGCGCAGACACCATCGGATCGCGCGTCTGTTGCGGCTTGGCGCGCGGCATCGCCTGCGTCGTATCGCGCTCGAGATCGCGCGTCTTGGCGGTCGACACCGCGATGTCCTCGGCCGGCTCCGCGGCGAGCTGCGCGACCGACGGCGGTGGGAGCGACGACGGTGCGAGCTCGATCTCGCCGTCGTGACCTTCTAATTTCTCATCGAATGTATCGGCGCCGTGCGAAGCGGCGCGGGGCTCGAGCCCCAAGCCCGGCCAGGTCGCGGCCGCCCGCGGCGCCTCGATCGCAGACAGCTCCATCGTCGGCGCGAGAGCGACCGGCTCCGCCGACGGCGGCGTTCGCACCGTGATCTTGAGCTCCGCCGGCGGCGGTGGCTCGCCGGCCGGCCGTACGAAGCCGAGGTCGCGCTTCTTGAGCTCGGTGTGCTGCGCGGCGAAGCCGACCGGCGTGGCCGAGTCGCGCTCGAACCCCGGCGTCTCGGAGTCGGCTTTGGTCGCAAACTCGTTGCTCGGCTCGAGCAGCTCGACGAGCCCGGCCGGCGGCCGGCCCGCCCCACCGACGTACTCGCGCGTGTTGTCCTCGAAGGATACTTCGGCGGTCTCGGCGAGCTGTGATTGCTCGGCGCGCGGCGGCTCCTCGGCTTCGAGCTCGATCGAAACGCGACCGGACACCGTGCGCACTGGCGCTGGCGCCGACTCGGGGACCGCGCGCGGCACCGGCATGCCCTGCACGGTCACCGCGCGTTGCACTTCGGCCTCGATATCCCAGCCTTGGTCGAGCTCGTTGGTCGCCGCCCGCGCGGTCGCAGCAGGCGCGACCTGATCGCCTGGCAAGATCTCGATCTGATACTCGGGTTCTTCTTCGATTGCGAACGGCGCGCCGCCATCGTTCGCGACCGGCTCGTCGGTCTCGTGCAGCAGCTCGTAATTCGCGCGGACGTAGTCGACGTAGCTGTTCGCGAGCGCGTGCTCGGGCTGGATCGTCAGCGCCTCTTCCCACGCGAGCAGCGCGCCATCGAGATCGCCTGCGCCGTATCGGGCCAGGCCGTCCTCGATCAGCCGGTCGATATCGGAGCTGCCCGCCACGTCTGGTTACCCGCGCGTCTTCGACACCACGCCGCGGAACATGTTGAGGGTGCGGTTCAGGGCCTCGGTCGCATCGGTGAGCGCGGTGATGTCCTTCGCCGCGATCGAGGCGCGCGTGCGGTCGACGACGGCGCGTGCCTTCTTGACCGCGTCGTTGCCGAAGTCCGAGCCCGCGATGATGTCGGTGACCTGCGGGAACAGCGCTTCGATCTCCTCGAGCGCCTTCTCCGCCTGGTGGCGAGCGCGATCGAACTCTTGGCCCGACCGCACCTCGACCATGTAGTCCTTGTTCTGGTCGATCATCTTCTTGATCTCGTCCTCG
>CAZDGY010001344.1:0-1677 GCA_964504685.1 uncultured Kofleriaceae bacterium
TGGTCTTGCGCGGCGATTCAGACGTGGCAGTCGACGGTGGCGAGATCGAGATGCTTCGCGTTGGCGAGAGCCAGACTGTGGGCAGAGTAAGGCTTCCGGTCAGACAGATGGTGGCAAACCCGCGCGTGCGCTTCGAACCGCCCCGCCCTTGAACGCTTGCGGTTCGAGCGGTAACATCACAGTTATGCTCGGGAAATCGGCAGGGGCGCCGATCACAGCCTTGGCGCTCATCGCCGCGCTGTCGTGTGCCCATAACGTCGCGCAAGACTCTGCCTCCGGAGAGGACGGCAAGATCAAAGGCGCAAAGGCGATCGTCTTGGATCAAGGCGAGGGCAAAGCCAAAGGCATCGTCACGTATCCCGGCGGCGATCGCGTCGACTGGAAGTCGGTCGAGCTGCCGGCCGACAAGCGCGGCGATCTTTCGATCAACCTCAAGTGGGTTGCTCCGCGCCCGGGACTGCAGCTCGCGTTCGACGTGTTCGACCAATGGAACACGCCGGTCGCTCAGTCGAAGAAGCTCGGCAAGAAGAGCCGCGCTCGCATGCGCGACGCGACGCTGAACGATGCCCACGGTACGTACTTCATCCGCGTCTACGCGGTCGGCCGCGGTGACGCCGGCACGTACAAGCTCACGGTCGACTTCAAAGAGGTCAACGGGCCGATGACGCTCGATCTGACGAAGGTCGATGTCCCGGATCCGCCGCGGCTCGCCGCGCTGCCCGAGGTCGAGGTGCCGTGCGATCTCGACAAGTTCGACAAGGCGAACCCTGATTGCAAGGACAAGTGTCCCGACCCGCCGATCAAGGGCTGGAAGGGCTGCGCGAACGTGTGCCCGACGCCGCCCGACGCGAACAACCCGGCGTGCTGGGGGACGATGGATTGCCCGGTCGGCCAGCCGCGCAAAGAGATCAAGAAGTGCAAGCCGAAGGACTGGCCGCCGTGCAATCGCGCGCAGCCCGATATGGACAACCCGAACTGCACCGCGCCCATGCCGCCGGTGATCGGCCGCATCGTCTCGAACTCGGTGCAGGGTGGCAATGTGATCATCACGATCGGCGCCGGCACCGCGCTCGGCGTCCAGCCGAACTGGAAAGGCGTCGTGTTGAAGGGCGAGAGCGGCACCACGCCACTCGACGGCGGTGAGGTCTCGATCATCCGGGTCGGCGAGAAACAAACCGTCGGCTCGGTGCACCTCACGGTCGATCAGATCAACGCCAACGGCCGCGTGAGGCTCTCGCAGCCGTGAGGCGGCCGTGAACCAAGATCCGTTCACCGGCCGGGTGATCGACGGCCGTTACGAGATCCAGCAACGTATCGGCGAAGGCGGGATGGGCGTCGTCTACAAGGCGCGCCAGATCTCGATCGATCGCGTGCTCGCGATCAAGTTCCTCAACGCCGAGATGGCGCAGGATCCGAACTGGGTCCAACGGTTCTACAACGAGGCGAAGGCGTGCTCGCGGCTACAGCATCCGAACACGATCCGGATGTTCGACTTCGGCCAGACCCAAGACGGCAAGCTGTTCATGACGATGGAGTTCCTCGACGGAATCTCCCTTCGCCAGGCGCTGTCGACCGGCCCGCTCGCGCCGCAGCGCGTGATGAAGATCCTGATCCAGGGCTGCGCGTCGCTCGCCGAAGCGCACTCGATCGGGATCATTCACCGCGACATCAAGCCGG
>CAZDGY010001345.1:0-1674 GCA_964504685.1 uncultured Kofleriaceae bacterium
GATTGGCGCTTACTTGAGTCGGTGATCGCCGCGTGCTATCGAGGATCGTCGTCGGGAGCGCGAGATCCTCGCGGCGGCCTACCCCTTGCACACCACACTGCCGATGCGTTCCGTCCTGCTCGCGATCGCCCTGTGCGCCTCCGTCGGCGGAGTTGCTGAAGCCCAGGTCTCGTCACTCGCCGATGGCTCGACGCTGACGTTCACCCAGAAGCTGTTCCTCCACGAGAACAACAGCCAGGCCCCCAATCTGCCGATCACGCAGCCGACGTCTCAACAACATTACTTCAACTACGCCCACTGCGTGTGCAGCAGCCCCGGCGTCACGCCAACAACCCAGCCTTGGTACGAGAACACCTTTGCGTGGCAGATCGAGCTCAACAATCCCGTCACGCCGCAGCACATCCCGCTCGAGATCTGGGTCGGCGACAGCTGCAGTGCCGACGCCGTCACACGATCGATGCAGTGCCACCAGATCACGACCGCCGGCATCTCCGATATTTCGACGATGACGAGCTCGGGCGGCGGCTTCGCGCAACCCGAAGTCCCGGTCTTCGATCTTATGGAGCCGGTGCCGGGCACCACCGAGTGTAATCAGCAGGTACTTGCAGCAAACGAGTGGATCCTCGTGAGCTCGATGAATAGCGGCGTGCCGGATTACTTCGTGTCCCAAGAGATCGACACCGACTCTCTACCGCCACCCGTGCCGACCGTGTTCCAGGCCGAAGGCGCGGAGAGTGCGATCAACCTGTCGTGGACCGCGGCGATCGGCAATGTCTCCGACATCGCGTACTACCAAGCCCTGTGCGCTGATCCCGAGGGCAACCCCGTTACGACGAGCCCGCTCGCCCCGCGCTACATCACGCCGCGTACGCTATGCGGAGCCTCGACCGACGCTTGCCTCACCGCGGTCACACCGTCGAGCCCACGGCCCCCGATCGTCAATATCGACGCGGGCGTAGATGCAGGAGCCGACGCCGGAGTCCCCCAGACTTGCACCACGCCGCCGGCGAGCTTCCCGGCCGGCCTCGCGCAGCTCGATCCTGCGTTTATCTGCGGCGAGGTCACCCAGGCCACCGCGACGAGCATGCGGATCGAAGGCCTGAACGACAACGTGCCGTACACCGTCGAGTTGCTCGCGATCGATCTCGCCGGCAACGCCGCCGGCGTCTACTTCACGTCGACGCTGACGCCCAAGCCGGTCACCGACTTCTGGGAAGACATCCACGATCGCGGCGGCGACGTCAAAGGCGGCTTGTGCCTGATCGCGGAGACGTTTGGCGACGACAACCCGCTGACCGGCATGATGCGATCGTTCCGCGACGACACGCTCGGTCAGACCGCGTATGGCCGATGGCTGAGCGAGGTCTACTACGGATCGATCGGCAAGCTCGGCGCGGTCGTCCACGGCCACATCGCGTTGCGCATCATCGCGGGCGTGTTCCTGCTGCCGCTGATCGCGCTCGCGCTGCTGTGGCACCTGTTCACCCTGCCCGGCCTCGTGATCCTGTTCGCACTCGTCGCGCTGCGCCGGCGCAAGATCCTGCGCACCCGGCTCGTCCGCGCCGCCGCGACCGCCGCGATCGCGTTGTGTGTGCTCGCTCCGACGGTCGCGCGCGCGCAAGGCACGCCGTACTGGGACAACGCGCCCGACTCCGACATCAACTCTCCGCCGCT
>CAZDGY010001346.1:0-1669 GCA_964504685.1 uncultured Kofleriaceae bacterium
GCATTACCTGTTCGCCGATGGCCCTCCCGACGTCACGCCGTACCGCGACATCACCGCGCTGGAGTCGCCATGACCGATCGCAAGCGCACGCTCGTGGTCGCCGGCTTGATCGTCGGCCCGGATCGCCGCGTCTTGATCTCGCAGCGCCGCGCCGATCAGGCGCTGCCGCTCGAATGGGAGTTCCCGGGCGGCAAGGTCGAGCCGGGCGAGGCTCCAGCGGCGGCACTCGCACGCGAGCTGCGCGAGGAGCTCGGTATCGCGGTCGAGGTCGGTCGGATCTGGGATGTCCTGTTCCACGCGTATCCCGCCTTCGACCTCGTGATGCTCGTCTACGCGTGCCGTTTGCGGCCCGGCGAGGCCGCGCGCGCCGTCGAGGTCGCCGACTTCGCGTGGCTGGCTTGCGACGAGCTTGACCAAAAGCCGATCTTGGCCGCCGATCGCCCGTTGGTCGATCGTCTCATCTCCGAGGGCCCGCCCATTTGATTATGCCGACCGGGGGTGCCTACAATCCGTCGTAATGGAAGGCCGTGCCAAGGTCACGAAGGAAGTCCTCTGCGAAGAGGCTCGCTTCATCCTCGCGAACGTGATGGCCGAGGCGCGCTACGGCCGCCAAAACCGCTACGACGATATTCGCCGCGTGTGTGAAGGCGCGGTCTCGATTCCGTTCGCCGAGTACGTCGGGTTCCTGGAGAAGTCCGGATACCTGCGCCACGACCGCTCGAGCGAGAGCCTCGAGGTGTCGCCAGAAGGCGAGACCGTCGTGAACGGCGGCAACCTCGCCGAGTTCACCGAGCGCGCGGTCAGCCACTTCAAGAAGCTGCGCCAGAGCCGCGCGATGGCAGTGCCGGGCGCGGCAGTGCCGATGGGCAGCCAATCGGGCGTGCAGAGCAGCGCCGCGATGCCGCGCGACCTGCGCAACGAGGGCTCGGTCAGCCAGGGCCTGCCGCGCAAAGATGCCGGCGCGAAAGTCGCGACCTCGGGAGGGCGGCCGTCCGCGGTCGCCGCCGGCGACATCGAGATGGGCGCGGGCGAAGTTCGCTACGAGAAGCTCGCGACGATCGGCTCGGGCGGCATGGGCACGGTCTACCGCGCGCGCCAGGTCGCGTTGAATCGCGAGGTCGCGCTCAAAGAGATTCGCGACCTGTTCGGATTCTTCAGCGAGGATCAGCGCAACGAGATCGTGCGCCGGTTCACCGATGTCGTGCGCGCGTGGGGCAATCTCGCGCACCCGAACATCTTGCCGATCCACGACGTCAACCTGTGGGTCGAGTATCCGTTCCTCGTCACCGAGCTCGCGCCGAACGGCTCGGCGCGCCGGTTGATCAACGACGCCGAGGAGATTCCAGTCGAGCTCGCGTTCAAGTATCTGCTGCAGACGCTGCACGCGCTCAAGGCCGCGCACGCGCAACGCGTCTATCACCGCGGCATGAAGCCGGAGCAGCTGCTGATCGACGCCTACGGCAACGTCAAGGTCTCGGACTTCGGGTTCACCCGGATCGTCGAGCGCGATCACGCGGTGATTCGCCAGATCTACGTCGGCATGGGCAACGTCGCGTACATGGCGCCGGAGCTGTACTCCGATCCGATGGCGGCGGGACCGCAAGGCGACATCTACGCGACCGGTATCATCTTCTACGAGCTGTTGACCCGAAAGCTGCCGGGCCGGCGC
>CAZDGY010001347.1:0-1668 GCA_964504685.1 uncultured Kofleriaceae bacterium
CGTATCGGGTGCAGTCGTTCCAGAGGCGACCGGCGCAGGTGCCACCGGTGCGGGCGTCCCCGTCGGCGCCGGCGTCGTGGTCGCGACCGCAATCGCGGCGGGTCCAGTGGGAGGGCGACCCGGGCGATGGCCCCCGGGCGGCCCTATCTGGGTCTTCTTGTCCTCGGCCACGCGCGTTGATTGTAGACCACAATCGGCGCGAGTTCAGCCGCGGCTTCTGCGCCCTACGGAGTCGTCTCGGGTAGCTCGGACGCCCGCAACATCGCCGAGCAGACGTGCTGGACGTAGTCGATCTGGACCATCCGATTGACCGGGCTCTCCGGGATGCCGCCGTCGCCCGAACCGAGCGCCGAGAAGTCGCTGTCGGGCCGGACTTGCTGGCCGAGCGCGTACTGCATCGCGCGGTCGATCTGGTCGCGGATCGCGGGGTCCGGCTCGCCGTGATCGATGTCGAGTTGATAGGCCGAGATCATCGCCTCGGTCGACGAACCGGTCGGTGTGTTGTAGGGCGCGACGAACGGCGTGATCATGTACGCACCGGCGAGGTCGGCTTGGTCGCCGAGGTCGGAGGCGTCTTGCTGCTGGCCGCGCAGGAACGCGCCGAGCCCGTCGCAGAACTCGCGGTACTTGTCGGACTTCACCGCCGGCCAGATCGCCTCGGCCGCAATGCAGGTCCAGTGCTGCTCCATGTAGAAGAACCCGCCCATGAAGAAGTCGTACCAATCGACGAGCCAGTCGAGCGCGGCCTCGGCAGCGCGGGCGTAGCGCGGATCCTTCGTGATCTCGTACATCCGCGCGAGCGCGAGCGCGGCCTCGCCGGAGTAATAGAGCATCTGCTCGTGGTCGTCGGGCTGGCGGGTGTCGGCGTTGAAGATGTGGCGGAACGAGCCGTCCGGCCGCTGCATGTACAACACGAACGCGGTGAGCTTATTGGCAAGCTGCAAATACCGGACATCGCCGGTCGCCCGCTGATATTCGACGAGCGCGACGATGGTCAACGCCGTCGAGCCGAGGTGCGCCTTCTCGTGGGTGTCACTGCGATCGAGCACGCAGTCGAATTCGCTGCCGTCCGGCAGCGTGCCGCCGCAGTGTCCGGCGGCGAGCAACTCGGCGAGCAGCGCAAAGGCGCGCTCGATCGGCTCGCGCAGCCACTCCTGTTTCGTGACCCGGTAAAGCTGCGCGAGAAAGTAGGTCGTGCCGGCGTGACGGGGCATCGAGTACGGGCCGGTCTTGGGATCGGTGCGCACGCCGTTCGCGAGATCGTGCTGGTACACGTAGCGCCCGCTCGCGAGCTGATGTGCGACCAAATAGCGCCCGCCGTCGAGCGCGGCCTCGCGCAGCGCAGCGGCCGACAGCGGTGGCGCCGGCGGAATCCCGCGGGTCAGCGGCAGTGGGCCGCGCTCGCTCGCATTCGGTGGCGGCTCGACGAACGCGTCGCTGCGAAACCGAAACAGGTGGGTCGAGCCAGCCGGAGCGCCGTCGAGCCGACTCGCGATCAGCTTGTCGAGCTTGCCGCGATCGAGCCCGATCGCGAAGTCGGCGACCGAATCCGATGGCCGCACCGCGGATAGCACCTTCGCGCCGATCACCTCGTGCGGCAGGACGAACGTTTGGCGCCCTGCCCGTTCGCCACCGCGGTCCGCCACGCACGGCCGCCGGCATTCGCGG
>CAZDGY010001348.1:0-1668 GCA_964504685.1 uncultured Kofleriaceae bacterium
GACTATCGCACCGGCCCGCTCGATCGACCGAGCGTGTATCTCGGTGGGACCGCCTCGAATCACGAAGTCGACGTCGGGTTGACGTGGGATCGCGTCTACGATGAGGGCGGAGCGGCGCTGCCCGAGTTCGCGTTTCGCCCGTACTGGCGCACGACGAACGGCAAGAACGAGTGGCACCAGCCGGTCGTCGGATCGCCGGAGAACCTCTACTTCCATCCCGGCGAGACCGTCACGATGTCGCTCGTCGAGACCGGCTCCGATTCGCTGCGCCTCGAGGTCGTCGGCGGCCACGCGCACTTCTCGCAGACGTTCGAGCAGCTCGGGTTCGGCGACGGCGCACCCGAGACCTGGAAGCGCGTGAGCTCGATCGACCAGTTCATGCTCGACGCGACCCACAAGCGCGTCGGCCTCGAAGGCCGCGACGTCTTGCCGTCGCGCACGACCGCGCTCCACGCGGCGTGGATCTCCGTCGAGCTACTCGACCTCGAAGCCAACCCGATCGGCGTGCTCGGCTGCGACGCGCTCGAGGTCCGCGGCGCCGATACCGATCCGCACTACGACGCGATCTTTGCGCGCGGCTCGCTCGATGCTCGCGGCGGCGAGACCTTGGACATCGTGCCGGTGCATTGACGCGTGACAAGCTCTCGGCTAGCCGGGCGACCGTCGACGTGGCTCACTGCAGCCGCAGACCTGCAAGCATTCGATCTGCGCTTGGTCGGGAGCTTCGCCGTGGGCGACCTTCCACGTCTCGCACTCGGCGCGGTCGCATTGCTCAACGCCGGTGTTGCAGCGTTCCGGTGCAGGAAGGGCAGCACCGTGACGCTATTCTCCGGGGCGCGCGAGAACGCGGCCATCATCGCGGCGAGGTGCGCGTCGACCCATCTCCGAGTCGCGATCAACGAGTTCGTCGACCACTACCATCGGGAGCGCAACCATCAGGGCCTCGATAACCGGCTGATCACCGAACCGACGACGCCCGCCAACGACAATTCCCCGGTGGTTCGGCGAGAACGCCTCGGCTTCAACTCGATCATCTACTCGACGGTGATGCCCCCGGAACGGCGGCACTTCCATGCTCGATGCGCAGGAGCGAGCGTGTTTCTATCGTCGCGCCACGGATCGAGCGACCGAGAAAGCTTCGCCCGAGGCGCGCGCCTGGTCTCGTTCCGAGCTGAAATGCCCGGATCGTGTTTTGGTACAGGACTAGAAAAGCCTTTCGCGCCTTTTGCAAGACAGCGAAAGTGCTCGTGCGATCGGGGGGACTCGAACCCCCACACGGTTAAGTACTGGCACCTGAGACCAGCGCGTCTACCAATTCCGCCACGATCGCTTTGGTTTTCAACCGCGCCGGCCGGAGCCATTACGGGCGAAGACAGATGCCATAACTGGACGGGAAGTACAAGCCCCGTTCGCGGGGGAGCTACCCAATTTCCCAGTGAGCGCGAGGAGTTGTCGCCTGCGCGGCTTTACTCGCCCCGAAGGGCCGACGTACGATTGGGGGTAGGGTCGGACTTCGATGGCCAAGCTCATCGTCATCTCTGGAGAGGAACGGCAGGAGTTCGAGCTCGCCGCGTTCAACACGATCGGCCGGCATCCCGAGAACACGATCCAGATCCTCGACCGCATCATCTCGAAGGAGCACGCGCAGATTCAACGCGCGGCGGATGG
>CAZDGY010001349.1:0-1667 GCA_964504685.1 uncultured Kofleriaceae bacterium
CGCACGGCGCTCGACCGTAATGCCGGGGTAGTTCGAGACGCGCGCTTGCGCTCCAGTGAGCGCGTTGAACAGTGTGGTCTTACCGACGTTCGGATTGCCGGCGAGCAAGACCTGCGCGCGCGTGCCTGACGTGGTGATCGGGCTCGGCGCGGGACCGCAGTGCTCGTCGGTCACGGGCCGTCGATCCGGATCTGCGCGGCTTCGCTGCGCCGGATCGACCATTGGCCGCCGCGGATCTCGATCTGCAGCGGGTCTCCGAGGGGCGCGATCGCGACGATGCGGACGTCGACGCCGGGAACGAGCCCCATCTCGAGCAAGCGGCGGCGAAAGCTGCGAGTGCCGTCGACCGCGCGGACCGTCGCGGCCTGGCCGAGCGGTATCTCGGCGAGCGAGCGCGACGACGACATGATCCAGCGATATCATTCTTGAAAATCGTTTTCAAGTTCAAATCCTGGGGACGGTGTTCACTTTGACAACCGGCGAGCCGGATCGGCGGTTGTCAAAGTGAACACCGTCCCCAGGTATGTGCCCGAGATCGCACGATCTGACGCAAATCTCGCGCTCGGCTTCAGCGATGCTAAATTCGGAGACACAGGGAACGCGATGGACGCCGCGAACACACTGCTGCTCAATCAGGGGTTCGAGCCGATCAAAGTGATCTCCTGGCAGCGGGCGATCAGCCTGCTGTTCCTCGGCAAGGTCGAGGTCATCGAAGAATACGCCCACGACATTCGGTCGGTGAACCTCGTGATCAAGGTGCCCGCAGTCGTTCGACTGCTGCGCGCGTTTCGTCGCCATGCGCGGCCGGTGAAGTTCTCGCGGGTCAACATCTACGCGCGCGATCACTACAAGTGCCAGTACTGCGGGAAGAAGGCCTCGCTCACCGAGCTGACGTACGACCACGTCGTGCCGCGGTCGCGCGGCGGGCTCACCGACTGGATGAACATCGTCACGTGTTGCTACATCTGCAACCGCAAGAAGGGCGGGCGCACGCCGCAGGAAGCCGGCATGCGGTTACTCGTCCAGCCTGCGCAACCGAACTGGGTGCCTGCGATCACGATCCGGATCTCGCTGCGCTCGGTGCCCGAGGCATGGCGCGACTACCTGTATTGGACCGGCGAGCTCGACGCATCGCCTGGCTGACGCTTGCGGATCTGTTTCGTCTGTCTCGGCAACATCTGTCGCTCGCCGACGGCTGAAGCCGTGATGCAAAAGCTCGTCGCGGACGCCGGGCGCAGCGACATCTCGCTCGACAGCGCGGGCACCGGCGACTGGCACGTCGGCGAGCTCGCAGATCCGCGGACGCGGGCGGCGGCCGATCGACGTGGCTATCGAATGACGCATCGCTCGCGGCAGTTCGTCGTGGCTGACTTCGACCGCTTCGATCTCGTCGTGGCGATGGATCGTTCGAACCTCGCGAACCTCGAGAGGATCGGGCGCGGGCGAGCGCAGACGCCGCCGATCCGCCTGTTGCGCGTCGACGGCCGCGACGTCCCCGATCCGTACGCCGGCGGCGCCGACGGCTTCGAGGAAGTCCTCGACATCTGCGAGGCTGCGTGTCGAGACCTGCTGGCCTCAGTGTAAATTTCCGACGCGGGGACGCTGTCGCTTCTGTCAACTTAGGCGGCTAACTGGTCGATCCGTGGTGATGAGCGAAGCCGTCCGGT
>CAZDGY010001350.1:0-1667 GCA_964504685.1 uncultured Kofleriaceae bacterium
TTTATGAGGAGATTCCGCCCGGAGCCGAGCTATACTCACGCCGTGTTTCGGCTCGCGTTCGTGCTCGCGCTGGTCGCATGCAGTAAGCCCGCACCGCCGCCGCCGATCGTCGAAGCGCCCGGCATCACGGTCACGAACCCCGGCGCGCAACCTCGGCGCACGCTCGCGTATCACCCGGTCAAGGGCGCGCACGCCGCGCTCGAGCTCGTCGTCGAGATGAGCCTTCGCGCCGGCGAGCTCGGTGGCCCACCGCTGACGATGGTCGTGCAGCTCGATACCGCTGCCGATGACGTGCTCGCCGATGGCCGGATCAGGCTGCGCACGAAGGTCGAGAGCGCCACGCTGCGCGATCCGCCGGCCGATCTCCCGCCCGATACACAACACGCGGTCGATCAGCTCGCGGGCATGGCGATCACCGCGACGCTGTCGCCCGACGGCAAGATCGACGAACCGCAGCTCGATGTCGCGGGGAAGACGCTGCCACCCGGCGCCGACGACCAGATGCGCGCGATCCTCGATGGCTATCAGCAGGTCGCGATGGTGTTGCCCCACACGCCGATCGGCGTTGGCGCGCAATGGAAGAGCACGCGGACGATCGCGCAAGGCGGGATGACGATGACCGCGACCACGACGGTCGGGCTATCCGCGCTCGATGGTAATCGCGCGACCTACGCGATCGCGACCGAGATCACCGGTGTCGACCAGACGGTCGGCAGCGGCGACACCGCGATCGCGGTCAGCGGCATCCACGGCACCGGCACCGGCACCGGGTCGATCGATCTAACGACGCTCGCGATGTCCGGCGATCTCGCGACGACGGTCGAGAGCACGATGACCGCGCAGGGTCAGGCCGAGAAGATGTCGATGTCCGTGCACCGGACGTTCAAGTAGCTAAGGCGCACACAGAGCGCCGTACTTCTTGCAGCTGCCGCCCGCGATGTCGTCGCAGTGATGGTGCAGCCCATCGGCGACGTCGAACATGCACGCGCTCACAGGCGCGCACGCCGAGCCCCATGCGAGGCACTTACCCTCGACCGGTTTCGAGCACTGCTTGTAGCCGTGATCGGTTGGATCGAACATGCACGCGCCTTCCGGTGTGCACGGTGCCCCGAAGTGAAAGCACGCACCGGCGCCGCCGGCAAGACACGTGAAGTAGCCCGCAGCTCCAGCGTGGAACGCGCAGGTCGGCGTCGCGCAACCGATATCGGGCAGCGCCGCGGCAACCACCGGCGCGGGCTTCGTCGGCTTCGCGGGCTTCGCGACCGGCTTGGGCGCCGCGGCGACAACCGGAGGTGACGCGCGTTTTGCCTCAGGAGCGGTGCCGCCGCACGCAGTCGCGACGAGCCCGATAGCGAGGACAATCACCGCGATCCGCTGCACGCGTTGGTTATAGCCCGGGTTGCGCCGAAATCACCTGGGACCGCCAAGCCCACTTCGTGTAGGTTCGCCGCGATGAAGGCCGTAGCATTTGTCGTCGCGATCGGAGCCGTGGCTGCGTGCAACGGCGACGTGTCGCTCCCGATCAAAGCCGAGTGCAATCCGCTCGGCGGCAACCACTGCCTGACGCCTTGGCCGAGCTCCGCGTACGAGATCGCCGACGCGACCACGATGACCGGCCAGATCTCGACGACGCGACCATTTTCATGCACGACAATTTCTCGATGCAA
>CAZDGY010001351.1:0-1666 GCA_964504685.1 uncultured Kofleriaceae bacterium
CCCGCCGACGAATCGTCGTTCAACACCGGCAAGGTCCGCACGCTCGACGAAGACGACGATGCGTTCATGCCGCAGCGGCGCGGCTCGCGCGCCGGCACGTTGATCGTCGTGATGGCTCTGCTCGTGATCGCAGCAGCGGCTGCGGCGGTCTATGTCGTCGTCATCCGGCCCAAGGGCCAGGTCGCGAAGGTCCAAGACGCGGGACTTGGCTCCGGCTCCGGCTCCGCGGTCGCGGTTGCCCCCAGCGCCGACGCCGCGGTCGCGATCACGCCGATCGTCGATGCTGCGGTTGCACCGCCCGAGCTATCGCCGACCGACGTGGCGAAAGGCGAGCTGCTCGGCGGCGTCGAGCCGAAGCTGCGCGAATCGCTGCGCGCGCTCGGCGCGAAAGACGATCCCGACAGCCAAGCGTTGCGTGCCCGGCTCGAAGCGACGCTCGCCCAGAGCGAGCTCGATCGCGCCGACTTCGCCGCGGATCGCGGCGAAGGCGAGAAGCTGCGCAAGGACGCCAAGGAGATGCTGATCGAGGCGGCGTCGTTCGCTCAGCGCTCGCTCAAAGCGAAACCCGACGACGCGGCGGCGAATCTCGCGCTCGGCGACGTGTTGCGGCTGCAAGGCAAGCCGGTCCGCGACGTCAAGCGCTACCTCGACGCGGCGCGCGGCAAGCTCGACCCGAAAGATCCGCTGATCCGCGACGAACAGCTCGCCGAGGCGATGGTCGCGACCCGCGATGGCAAGCTCGACGACGCGCTCAAGCAGCTCGCCGCGATCGCCGACGATCCGACCGACACTCGCATCAAGTTCCAGCTCGCGCTGATCGCGTTCCGCCAGAGCAAGGCAAAAGACGCCAAGCCGTTCGTCGATCAGATCCTCGCGCTCCGCCCCGATCACGACGGCGCGAAGGCGCTCGCCGGCAAACTCGCGACGACGGTCGTCGGCACCGATCCGATGCCGCACGAGGATGGCAGCCATCCCGACCACCCCGATCACGGCGGAACCCCCGACCACGGCACTCCCCAGCCGCCGCCCGAGACCGGCGGTGACTACGATGCTCTCGTCGCGAAAGCGAACTCCGCGGCCGAGAGCAACTGCACCAAGGCGATGGACCTGTTCGCGAAGGCGCTCGACTCGAAGCCGAACGGCGTCGAGGCGCTTGCCGGAATGGGCTACTGCCATCTCGACGCCAAGCAGTTCTCGAGCGCGTTCTCGAAGTTCCGCGCCGCGCTCGCGGTGTCGCCGCGCTACGAGCCGGCGTTGTCCGGGATCGCCGAGACGTATCAGCAACAAGGCAACAAGGACCAAGCGATCGAGTCGTGGCGCAACGTGCTGGTCGCGTACCCGAGCTCGGCCAAGGCGAAGAAGCAGCTCGAGCTGCTCGGCGCTGGCGCCGGCGATAACGGTGGCGGCGGTGGCTCCGCGGTTCCGACGCCGACGCCGACGCCGACGCCGACGCCGCCGACACCGACACCCGCGCCCGCCCCCGCTGCCGGCTCGGCCGGTTCCGCGCAGTAGAGCACAGTGCTATGAAGCGGCATGCGCCTGCTTCGTACATGCACGCTCGTCGCACTCGCCGCGTGTAGCACCAGCCCCTCCAAGCTCGAAACCGCACCGCTCACCGCGAGTCACGCCGAGGCAGGGCCCGCAGCGCTTGGCCTCGCGGCGGTGA
>CAZDGY010001352.1:0-1664 GCA_964504685.1 uncultured Kofleriaceae bacterium
GCCGCGGTCGCGGCGGTGTCCGACCAAGCGGCCGTTTGGCACGACCTCGGGTTCCTTCGGTTCAACGCCGGCGACGTGCCGGGTGCGTTGACCGCGCTCGAGCGGGCGAAACAGCTCGCGCCGAACGACGTCCGTCCGCGGCTCACGCTCGCGGTCATCAAGTGGAAGCGCGGCGATCGCGCGGGCGCGACCGCGGAGTATCGCGGCCTACTCGGGCTCGAGCTCGACGCGACGCTGCGCGCCAAGGTGCAATGGGCGCTCGACCAGCTCGCAAAACCGCCGCCCGAACCGAGACCGGCGGCGCCACAGCCACCCACATGACATACTCGAGCCGCATGTTGCGTCGCTTCGCGTTTAGCTTCGCGCTCGTCTCCGCGGCGGCGGGCACAGCGTCGGCGCAGGCGCCGTTCTTCACGTGGGCGGGCAAGGTCGAGCTCGACGCCAGCGGCATCGCCGATAAAGACGCGACGGTCCGGCTCGCCGCGGTCGACCGGCTCTCCGGCGACGACGTTCACCTCACGCAGCCGTACCTGATGAAGCTGCTCACCGACGAAGAGCAGCGCGTCCGGTTCGCCGCCGCGAAGGCGCTGGGCAACGGCGGGGCGACCGCCGCAGTACCGATCATGATCGAGTGGCTGTCCGACACCGATCCGAAGACGCGTGCGCTCGCCGCCGAGGCGCTCGGCAACATCGGTGGACCAGAGGCGACGCAGGCCCTCACGCGATCGCTCGGCGACGCCGACGCGGCAGTACGGCAGCGTGCGGTGCACTCGCTCGGCCAGATCGGCCAGCGCGGCAACTCGAGCGTGGTGATCGCGCTGATCCCACGGCTCGAGGACGACAAGCCCGAGGTCCGCCGCGAGACGATCGACCAACTCGATCAGCTCGGCGACAAGCGCGCGGTCATCCCGCTGATCGCGAAGTTCGACGAGCGCGCGCCGGAGACCAAGCGTCGCGCGATCGAAGCGGTCGGGCGCCTCGGCGACAAATCCGCGGTGCCCGCGCTCGAGCGGCAGATTCGCGATTCCGACGACAAGGTACGCACCGCCGCGGTCGTCGCACTCGGTCAGCTCGGCGCGGTCGACGCGATCGATCTGCTCGTCGATCAGCTGTCGGTAACCGGTGACGCCTATCGCGCGACGGTCGCGACCGCGCTCGGCCAGATCGGCGCGCAACCGAACGCGGGCAAGGCGGGCGAAGAAGCGCTGCGCCGACTCGTCCAGGAGCTCGGTCCACACACCGCGCTGAAGGTGGCTGCGCAGAGTGCGTTGCGCGCAGCCGGTGCCGCCGCGGTCCCGGCGCTGGTCGCTAACCTCGAAGGCAAGATCACGGGTGATCCGACGAGCGCGGTGCAGTTGCTCGCCGACGTCGGCGATCCGCGCGCGACCGCCGCCTTGACCGCCGAGCTCGAGCGCGGCCGAGTCGCGCTGCCGTTGGTGTTGAAGGCGCTCGGTGCGACTCGCGATCCCAACGCGCTCGTGCCGGTGCTCGGCCAGCTATCGAGCAAAGACCCGGCGATCCGAGTCGCCGCGATGGAAGCGCTGCGCCCATTGCTAGGCAGCGACGCTCGCGCTGGCGACGTGCTCGTCGAGCATGTCGACGACGAAGATCTCGAGGTCCGGATCCTCGCGGTCGAGTATCTCGGCATGCTCAAGGTCGCAACC
>CAZDGY010001353.1:0-1664 GCA_964504685.1 uncultured Kofleriaceae bacterium
CTCGCCGACCTCTTCGAGCGTGATGCCGCCGCGCTCGGCGACATCGAGCGCGCAGGTATGGCGCAGCTCCCACGGCTCGAGATCCGGGAAGTTGATCTTGATCGAACCGGTCTCGGGGTTGATGTCGAGATAGAGGTGGTGCTTGCACGCCACCCATGGGCAAGGCCGCATCTCTTCCCGGCACTCCGAGCGGTTCGTCGGGCGCGGGATATCGACCGGCGGATACATCATCGCGCCGACGCGCAGCTCCTCGCGAGTCAACCGCTTCATCGCGATCGTCTTGCTCCGCGGCCGCGTCCGGCGACGCCGGCGGCGGATCTTGCGGCTGACCTCCGGGAGCTCGCCGCTCGCAGCGGTTTCGCCCTCGTTATCGCCGAGCTCGCCGTCGCCTTCGCCCTCTGCTTCGGCGTCAGCTTCGATCGGGTCGGCATCTAGCTCTTCGGTATCGTCATCGCGATCATCGGCGCTCATAGTTCTCCCTCGGTAGACGGCGCGGGTTGACGGTCAGAGCAGGTCCTCGGCGCCCCCCGCGGCGCCGGCCAGACGAAGCGTGTCGGTACGCGGCGCAGCGACGCGGCGCGTAAGCTCACCGAGGCGAACGACCAAACGGTCGCCGTCGCGGCGGGCATCGGCGAGTTGCTTCAGCACCTCGCCGCGAGTCGTGGGATCGAGCCGATCGGTGTCGACGTCGAGCCGCGCCCACAGCGCGGACAAGTTCTCGCCAACCCCTTCGACGAGATCGGTATAGAGCAAGAACTGCCCCTGGATCTCTTCGATCGTGTAGCCGTCGATCATCAGCTGCTTGACCGCGTTGATCCGGCGCACGGTCTTGGCCGGGTACAGGCCGAGCGAGCCGCGGTGCTTGCCTTTGCGACCGACGCGACGGCTACGCGGCAGCAGGCCCTGCTGGACGTACTTGCGGAAGCTCGCTTCCGAGAACTTGATGCCGCGGCTGGTGAACGCGTCGACGACCTGCACGGCGGTTAGCCCGTCGGTGTAGTGCGCCTCGATCGCCGACAGCTCGTGATCGGCGAGCAACGCGGTCCGCGCCGCGCCACCGACCGCGGCCGGCGCATCGTCATCGTGGCGAGCCGCGACGCCTGCCTCGAGCGGCAGTCGATAGCCCCGCAGCGGAACGACCTTCCCGGAGGTCGTCGCATGCAGTGCCCAGCCTTGATGACGTGAAACCAACGGAATCTCCCTCGATGACGAAAACGAAAACGGCGACACGACGCACGGCTCGACGACCGACGGCTCTCGCGAGCAGCGCCTGAATCGTCCCGTGTGCGTGTCCCCCTACGTGGCGTATCTACCTTCGCTGGTCGCTGGAAGAACCATTGTCCGACGAAGTACAGTCACAGTATTCGCGTGAATGTAATCGGTCAACAATAGCCGAGACGAAAGAATCAACTTTTTAGCTGGGACTCTGTTCAGGTCGCTCCGCGCGCTTGGTGTTCGCGAAGCGTTCGGCTAGCGTCGTCGCGATGACGCGGTTCTCGTCGGTGATCGCGAGCGCGACCGCGATCGGCGTTGCGGTCGGCGTGGTCGTGATCGTCGGCGAGCGGCCGAGCCAGGCCGACCTCGACAACCAGGTGTTCACGTCAAAGACCGCGCTCGTTCGCCTGGTCGTGCCGCGCGGCTGGCGGGCGACCGACCAGCCGAGT
>CAZDGY010001354.1:0-1657 GCA_964504685.1 uncultured Kofleriaceae bacterium
AAGAGATCAGCATGCTCGAGATCGCGCCGTCGGGTCCGCTATCGATCCACAGCATCGCCGCACGCGCGGGCGCGCCGGGTCCGAAGCAGCGACCGAAAACCGAGATCGGCCGATTCGCCGGCAAAGAGCTGACGTCGATCATCAACATGATCGATAGCGAGCACGAAGGCGCGAAGCCGCTCGTCGATCTCGACTCTGGCGTCGCGATGATCGCGGGCTCGCCGAGCAAACCGTTGTCGATCGCCGCGGTCACGACCGGTGCGCGCGTGCCCGAGACCGACCCTGGGCTCGACCTCGCGACGCCGAGCGATCCAGTCGCGAAGATCGATCATCGGCCCGACACGCCCCCGCCGCTCGAAGGCGACGACCGCGTGCAAGCGAAGCGACGTAGGAGCACGGGGGTGCGCGCGCCTTCGGTTACCGACAGGCAGCGGCCGTCACGGCCGTTCCCGTGGCTGCTGATCGCGATCTTGGTGCTCGCAGGGCTGGTGGTCGCCGTCGTCGTGGCGGTGTCTGGGCCCGGCGTCCCCGCGGTGAAGTAGGTCAGCGTAATCTCGGGCGAAACGCCCAACCTAGTGGGTGGACAGCGCCGCGGGCCCGGCGCTACCATCGCCAAGCCGGGGAGATGTCTCGCGATCGTTCTAACGTGACGGCGCTGCTGGACGACGCTCCGTCGTACTCGCGCCAGAACCAGGGCGGAATCTTCCTGGTGATCAAGGGCCCGGACCGCGGCGAAGCCGTGCGGCTCGCGGGCGAGCCGGTGTCGTTCGGATCGGGGGCGCAATGCAGCCTCGTGCTTACCGACAAGACCGTGTCGCGCAAGCATCTCGAAGCGTCGCTCGTCGGCGACGAGGTCGTGATGGCCGACTGCGGCTCGACGAACGGCTCGTTCATCCAGGGCTCGCGGTTCGAGAAGATCTCGATCGGCTTCGGCGCCGAAGTAAAGCTCGGCCGCACCGTGATCAAGTTCTTGCCCGACGAAGAGATCGTCGAGCCCGAGCCGAGCCCGCAGACCTCGTTCGGCACGATCGTCGGCGGCGACACGAAGATGCGGCAGATGTTCACGCTGCTCGAGGATGTCGCGAGCACGAACGCGACCGTGTTGATCGAAGGCGAGACCGGCACCGGCAAGGAGCTGATCGCCGAAGAGGTTCACAACCACTCGCCGCGCCGCGATGGTCCGTTCGTCGTGTTCGATTGCGGCTCGGTGCCGCGCGAGCTGATCGAGTCGATGCTGTTCGGCCACGTCAAAGGCAGCTTCACTGGAGCGATCACCGATCGGCGCGGCGCATTCGCCGAAGCGCACGGAGGCACGATCTTTCTCGACGAGATCGGCGAGATGGCGCTCGATCTCCAGCCGTCGCTGCTGCGCGTGCTCGACAAGCGCGCGGTGCGCAAGGTCGGCTCGAACACCTACGAGAAGATCGACGTGCGCGTCGTTGCCGCGACGAACCGCGATTTGCGCGCAGAGGTCGCGAAGAAAGCGTTTCGCGAGGATCTCTACTACCGGCTCGCGGTGATCCGGGTCAGCGTGCCGCCGTTGCGCGAGCGCGGCAGCGATATTCCGCTATTGATCTCGCACTTCGTCAACGCCTTCGGTCCGACACTCGGCGTCACCGCCGACGACATGGCGCGGCTCGTTCGCCATAGCTGGCCG
>CAZDGY010001355.1:0-1657 GCA_964504685.1 uncultured Kofleriaceae bacterium
GCGCCTCGCCCGCCGCCGAGCGCCCCGCGGGTACCGTCCATTCAATGGCACACATCGACGTCTTCAAGAGTTGGGCCGAGACGATTCGCCAAGACGTCGACGCGCTCAAAGCGCTGCTCGAGTCGACCAAGGCGGACGCCCAAGCGCGAAAGCTTGCCGGTGGCTCGCTGTCGTATCTCGTCTCCAAGATGGATCTGATTCCCGACTGGAACGAAGGCATCGGCGTGGTCGACGACGTCATGGTGCTGCGCGTGTGCTCGCAGCTCGCGCAGAACCTCGATCGCGGCACGTTGCCGACCTCGGCCGAGGTCGCGCTCGATCGGATGGCGAACGAAGCCGACAAGATCTCGGCGTTCCTCGGCGGACCGATCTACGACAAGCTCAAGGCGTACTGCGCGAAGCTCGAGGACGTCGCCGTGCGCGGCCGCACGCCACAGCAGCTCGCCGACGATCCGGTGCTGCGCAAGGCGCTGTACAGCGAGCTCGACGACGAGATCAAAAAGACCGTGCCGATCGTGATCAACGATCCAGTCGACGCCGAGCTCCGACTCAAGGCGTACCTGACGCACAAGCTCCAGGGATGAAGCCGGCGCTCGCAGTCGTTGTCGTGCTCGCGCTCGCTGCGCCTGCTCGCGCCGACGAGGGTGCCGACGCGTTCGCGGCACTCGCGGCAACCGCGCAGCGGATCACTCACCTCGACGGCGTCGTGTGGGCGCTAACCGCGAGCTGCGACAAAGGCGACGACACCGAGAAGCGCCAGTGTCGGCGCGTCCGCGACGCACGCGCCTCCGAGCTCGCCGGCAAGTTGCTCCTCGTCGATGGCGACGCCGACGCGTTCTCAGTCGGCAAGTACGATCGCGGCAAGAAGTCGGTCGCGCTCGCATTGCACGCGTGTATTCGCTGTGCCGGTATCGCGGTCGACGGCCGGACCTGGCTCGTCACCGGCGCCGGTGGATCGGCGCCCGCCGCGCTCTACGACAACGCGCGCGGTTTCGCCGACGAGGCCAGCGCGAAGGATTGGGTCGCAGCGGTCGCGCATGTCAAGGTCGAGCTCGTCGTCCGCATCCCCGCACATCCGCTGTGGCAGGCCGACGGCAAGCAAGGCGTGATGCTCGACATCGTCGGCTACCGCGTGTTCCAGCCGTGCGATGGCGCGATCGTGCTGTCGAGCCCGCAGTCCGCGCCCGCGCCCGCCGACAAGGCCGCGTGTAGCAAGCACACCGAGGAGCCGCCGCCCGAGGAGCACGTGCCCGAGCTGCTCTCGACCGAGGCGATCCGCGATGCGATGAAGCCCGGCGTCAGCGTCTCGCAGATCTGCTTCGAGCACTTTCACGTCGCCGGGACCGCGCGGATGAAGCTGATCGTCAGCGGCAGCGGCGACGTCATCGAAGTTCATCAGACCGGTGACTTCGCTGGGACGCCGACCGGGGAGTGCCTCGAGAAAGCGTTGAGCTCGCTCAAGTTCCCGCGCACGAAACAAACGCAGCAGACCGTGAACTATCCGATCGTGCTGCGTTAGGTCGCTACGGCCGGATCGCGGTCAGCGACGAGAAGTAGTCGTTGAGCTCGAGCAGCACGTCGACGTCGACTCCGACGAACTGCACGCCCATGCCGCCGGCTTCGCCGTGACTCGCCCATCGCACGATCGCGGGGAGCG
>CAZDGY010001356.1:0-1655 GCA_964504685.1 uncultured Kofleriaceae bacterium
GCGCGCGGCAAGCGGTGATCGTCGGGGCGCGCCACCACTACTATGTCGGGCCTGACAACGGCGTGTTCGCATATCTCTCGGTCGGCAGGGCGTGGGCGATCGCGAATCCGGCGATCGCGGCTCCCCAAGTCAGCCCGACGTTCCATGGCCGCGACATCTTCGCGCGTGCCGCCGCGGCGCTCGCGCTCGGCAAGGATCCGGACCAGATCGGCCCCGACGCGACGCTCGAAAGCGCGCTGCCGTGGGGCCCGCGGCGCGACGGCGAGGGCCGGATCGTGCACGTCGACACGTACGGGAATCTGATCAGCGACCTTCCCGCCGAAGAGGCCGGCGCGGCCGTCGCGATCGGTGGGCGCCGTCTGGCGATCGGCCGCACGTACGAGGACGTGCCGCGCGGCGAGCTACTCGCGTACGTCGGCTCGGCGCGAACGATCGAGGTCGCGGTGCGCGAGGGCCGCGCCGATCGCGTGCTCGACGCGCCGCGCGGTACGCTCGTCGTGCCGGTCGTCGCGGGCGAGGTCTATCGGTGAGCGACCCGATCGAGCTCGACATCACGGCGCTCGCGGCGGGTGGCGACGGCGTCGCACGCGATGGCGACGGCCGGGTCGTGTTCGTACCGCGCACCGCGGCGGGCGATCGCGTGCGCGTCGCGATCGGCAAGACCAAGGCATCGTTCGCGCGCGGCGAGCTGGTCGAGCTCGTCGTGGCGTCGCCGTCGCGCGTCGCACCGCCGTGCAAGCACTTCGTCGACGACTGCGGCGGGTGCCAGTGGCAGCACGTCGACCGCGCGGGCCAGCTCGCCGCGAAGCACGCGATCGTCGCGGGCGCGCTGCGCAAGCTCGTCGACCTCGTCATCGAGCCGATCGCAGATCCGGTCGCGCCTTATGGCTGGCGGCGGCGCGCGCGGTTTCACGTCGCTGCCGGCGTGCTCGGTCTCTACGCGCCGGGCTCGCGCAAGCTGATCCGGCTGACCAGCTGCAGCCAGCTCGAGGACGGGCTCGACGCCGCGATGGCGCTGCTATTCGGCTCGTCGCTGCCCGACGGCGAGGTCGCGGTGGTTCGCGGCGAGAGCGGGGCGGTGGCGATCGGCATCGAGAAGCCGTGGCGCGCGGCCGGGCAGCTCGTCGGCCGCGCGGACATCGTCGGGGTCATCGCCGGCGACGTGACCTACGGCGAGCCCGTGATCGAGCTCGAACCGGGGTTGTGGGGCGGCCCGTGGGACTTCGCGCAAGCCAGCCTCGCGGGCAATCGCGCGCTGGTCGCGACCGCGCGCGCCGCGCTTGGCGTGGGCCCTGGCACGTTGCTCGAGCTCTACGCGGGCGCAGGCAACGTCACGCGCGGGTTCCGCGACGACGGTTGGGTTGTCACGCCGAGCGACGGCGCGCTGCCGGCGAAGCCGCCGGCGGGATTCGAGGTCGGCGCGGTGGGCGCGGTGCTCGAACGGCTCGCGACCGCTGGCCGAACGTTCGATGCGATCGCGCTCGATCCGCCGCGCACCGGCGCCGCCGAAGCGATCGACGGCATGCTCCGCCTAGCCCCGCGCACGATCGTCTACGTGTCGTGTGATCCGGCGACGCTCGCTCGCGACGCCGAGCGACTAGTCACCGCCGGCTATCGCGCCGAACGCGCATGGCCGCTCGACTTGATGCCGCAGA
>CAZDGY010001357.1:0-1651 GCA_964504685.1 uncultured Kofleriaceae bacterium
TGCCGTCGTCGATCAGCGAGATCCTGTGCGTCGGCGGCTCGACTCGCATCCCGCTGGTCCGGCAAAAGCTCGCCGAGCTGTTCAACAAGCCGCCGAACGTCAGCATCAACCCCGACGAGGTCGTCGCGCAGGGCGCCGCGATCCAAGCCGGTAGCTTGTCGGGCTCGCTCACCGCCGGCACCGGCATGGGCGTGCAGGACGCGGTGCCGACATCTGCGCTGTCGCCGCTCGTCCATCGCAACGCGCAACAGATCACCGCGGTCAAGCGGCCGGTGCTGCTCGACGTCAACCCCGCGACGCTGTCGATCCAGACCGCAGGCGGGTTCGCCGAGCGCCTGCTCGAGAAGAACTCGCCGATTCCGATCGAGCGATCGCGTGTGTTCACGACCGCGCGCGATGGCCAGACCCGGGTCGAGATCGCGTGCTGCCGCGGCGAATCTCGGCGCTACGCGGAGAACGAGCCGCTCGGCAAGCTCGTACTCGAGAATCTGCCGGCGAAGCCGCGCGGCGATCTCAAGATCGAGGTGTCGTTCCGGGTCGACCCCGATGGCATCTTGCACGTCAGCGCGGCCGACGCGGAATCGGGCGCGCGCCAAGAGGCGCACCTCGTCGTGTTGGGGGCGCCGGTCGCGACGCCGCTGCTCGGGGGCGCGTGAGCACCCGGTCCGATGTCTTGATGTGGGCGCAGCGCGTCGTCGGTCGCAAGAACCCGCAGCCGCACGAGCTGCTCGGGATTGCCGCCGGCTCCGGGATCGAGACCGCGCAAGCCGCGTTTCACAAGATGGCGCAGCAGGCGCACCCGGATCTGCATCGCACCGGGCTGTCGGCCGAGGAGCTCGAGCTGGTCACCACCGCCTACGCGATCGTCGCGGGGGCGTATCAACAGTTCCGCACGAAGTCGGGCGCCGACCGCGATGTCCCGGTCACGCCATCGGGCGCGGCGCCGACCGCGAACGCCGCGCAATCGATGTCGAGCAAGGCCCTGGTCTACTATCGCAAGGCCGAGTCGTCGCTCCGGCGCGGCGACCTGAAGGGCGCCTTGCTCCAGCTCAAGATGGCGATCGCCGCGGACCCACAGAGCCCGTTTTTACGCACCGCGATCGCAGAGGTCGAATCGGAAGTACGCAAGATTCCTTGATGTTCATTCCGACCGAGTTCTGACGCAAATTCGCTATGCGATCCAAACGGCACGTGTAAGGTACGCGGCAAATGTCGCCCCGGACCACGACGGGAACCTCGATCACTGGCTGGGGTGTCTGGCACCCGGACACCACGCTCGAAAACGACGAGCTGTGCGTCGCGTTCAACGAGTTCGTGCATCGCGACAACGCGAAGCATGCCGCCGAGATCGCCGCCGGCACGCGCGAGCCGCTCAAAGAGAGCTCGTCCGAGTTCATCGTCAAGGCGTCGGGCATTCACTCGCGCTACGTCCAAGACAAGACCGGCCTGCTCGATCCCGAGCGGATGTGCCCGAACCTTCCGGATCGGCCAGAGGATCAGCTCAGCTACCAAGCCGAGTACGGCGTGAATGCCGCCAAGCGCGCGCTCGCCGCTGCGGGCAAGACCGGCGAGGACGTCGACTTCGTCGTCTGCGGCGCGTCGAACTTGCAGCGGTTGTACCCGGCGATCGCGATCGAAGTACAAGACGCGC
>CAZDGY010001358.1:0-1649 GCA_964504685.1 uncultured Kofleriaceae bacterium
CAACGGCCGCATGTTGCGCGCGCGTCGCAGATCGTTCACTACGCGAGCAACCGCATCGTCGTGCAGCAGCAGCTTCGACATCGCGCCGGTCGTGATGCCGAGGCGGCGAGCGGTCGCGCCGATCTCGAGCTCGCCCGCGACGAGCAGATCGAGGAGCTCCGCGATCGCGAGCCAGTAGTCTGCGGTCAGTCGAGTACGCGCCCCGAGCGGTGCGGTGCCCCCGGCGACGACCGCCGCGAGCCGCGGCGATGGCATGTAGCGGTCGAGCTCACCGGCGATCGGACTGCGCACTTCCAGCGCGATCGCCGCGCGCAGGCGGCGCACCGCGTAGATCTTGTTCTCGGCTTGCGATCGACTGTCTTCGCCGATCGCCGACACCCCGGTCGGGAGATGCCGGAGCCGCACTGCGCTCTCGGTCTTGTTGCGGTGTTGTCCGCCGGGCCCCGACGCGCGATAGCGATCGACCTCGCTCTGAGCGATCAACGCGTCATCGGTCGCGATCAGCGCTGCGTCGCGCGGGGTCAATTCGCGTCGCTCGGCGCGGCCGCGGCGGTCGCCGGCTGCGTCACCGGTGCGCTCGGATCGAGGTACACATCGACGCCCGCCCGTTCTCCGGCTCGGCCGTACTCGACGCGCGCGATCCCACCGCCGAGCGCTCCGACCAGCTTGTCGAGCTTCGGATCGACGCCGACCTTCACATCGGCGCACAGCGTGCGCGTCGCATCGAACGACAACCCGGGCACCAAGCCGCCGACCCGCACGATCTTTCCGCCGCGAATCCGCAGCGACAGCCCGAGCGCTGGCGTCGATGCTCCCAGCAGATGCGCGACCAGCGGCGCGTCGAGCGGGACGCCGGTGAACGAGGCGAACGCCGCCGACAGCGCGGTGACTTGCGCGTCGACCGTCGCTCCCGGCATCGCGAGCTCGATCTCGGAGTAAGGCGCGTCGCCGATCGATTGTGTGAACCGCTCGATCCGCGACACACCGTGATCCTCGACCCACTTCTTGATCTGATACTTCGCCTCGTGCGTGCCGAACATCGCTTCGACCTTCGGCCACTCGTGCGGGTCGACAAAGTGCCAGCCGGTCGTGACCTTGCCGCCCCACACGCCGATCCACGAGCCGACGAGCTTCGGCTCGAGTTGCTCGCCGATCTGATCGAGCAGGTGTGCGTCGGTCTTCGCGATGTTGCACAGCTTGAAATAGTCCGCCATCCGCGGCACGAACCCCCGCGGATCGCCCCACGAGCCCCACCACACGCGGCGCAGATCGCTGCCGAGCATCGCAAGGAAGTTCACCCCTTCGCCGTCGGGCATGTCCGGCGGAGTCGGGTTGTGCTCGAGCCAGCGGTCGAGATGGATATCCATCCACTCGTCGATGATCGGCAGCTGCGACAGGCTGATCTGGAGGTTCAGCCGGACCGATAGCGCGCGCTGCAGAGCAGTCTCGAGCGAGCTCGCCATCTCGCCTCGAACGTATCACGCACGGCCGGTCGGCTCGTGCTTGATGCGCGGCAGCAGCATCACGAACTTTCCCTGCTGCTTGAAGCGGCCCGCGATCTTGCCGGCCGTGTCGCCCGCGCCCCAATAGAAATCGCCCCGCGCCGGCCCGACAATCGCCGAGCCGGTGTCTTGCGCCACCATCAGGCG
>CAZDGY010001359.1:0-1641 GCA_964504685.1 uncultured Kofleriaceae bacterium
GCGGCCCAAGGCGTGATCGATGCGGCCGGCGCGTTCGACGAGCTCGATCGCGCGCGGTGATCGCTGACCTGGCGTCGGCGCGCTGCTCTACGCGATCGATCGGATCCCGGCACCGTCGGCTCGCGCATGCGTCGAAGCTGCGCTCGACCGACTCGAGCGAGTCTATTGCGCGACGCCGCTCAACCTCGGGCTCGCCCATGGCGCCCCCGCCGCGCTCGTGCTCGCGAGCCACGCCGACGAGCGCGGTGTCGCGTGCCGGCCGTTGCTGCGCCGGCTTACCGAGCTCGTGCGCGCCGCGCGTGCGCCGCGCGAGCCATCGCTCTATCCGACAAAAGCCGACGGCACCGAACCCAGCCGACTCGGCTGGTGCTACGGCGATCTCGGCATCGCCTCGGCGCTATGGCAAGCGGGCAGCCGACTCGGTGACCCCGCGGTGCTCGACGAAGCGCGCGAGCTGCTCGCCCACACGCTCGCCTATCGCGACGCCGACAACGGCAAGATCGCCGATGCGTCGCTGTGCCACGGCAGCATGGGCGTCTCGCACATGTTCCGCCGCGCTGCGCTCGCGACCGGCGACCGCGCATGGCTCGCCGGCGCCGACCGCTGGCTCGATCACACGCTGTCGCTCGCGGCCCGTCCACACGGCCTCGCCTTCCACCTGCTCGATCGCGACATCGCGTGCGACGACCTGCTGCAAGGCACCGCCGGCGTCGGCCTCGCGCTGATAGCAAGCCTCGGCATCGAGCCGGCGTGGGATCGCTGCCTGCTCCTGTCCTAGGGACGCTGTCGCTATTGTCAACCAACCGTCCGCGAGCACCCGCGTAACCTCAAGCCAAGCGCCAGTTTTCCTGGGGACGCTGTCGCTTTTGTCAACTTCAGGCTACTTCACGCCGCCGCCGAGCACGCGGTACAGCGTCACCCGGTTGTCGAGCGCCGCGAGCTGCGTCGCGACCAGCGAGTTCTTCGCCGCGTACAACGCGCGCTCCGAGACGAGCGTCGCCAGGAACGTATCGACGCCGGCTTTGTAGCGCGCTTGCGCCAGCTCGAGGCCCTTGCTCGCCGCATCGACGAGTGCCGCCTGCGCCGCGAGCTGCTCTTCGATCGTCGCGCGCGTCGCGAGCGCATCGGCGACCTCGCGAAACGCACTCTGGATCGCGCGCTCGTACGCTGCCACGAAGCTGAGCTTCTGGGTCTCGGTGTACGCGAGGTTCGCGCGCAGTGCGCCGCCGCGAAATAGCGGCAAGTTGAGGCTCGGCGCGATCGTCCACAACGCGGTCGGCGCGGTGAACAGCTTGCCGAGCGTCAGGCTCGCGAGCCCGCCACTCGCGGTCAACGTGATCGACGGAAAGAACTGCGCGCGCGCGGCGCCGATGTTGGCGTTCGCCGCCATCAGGTCGTGCTCGGCGGCGACCACGTCCGGTCGTTCGAGCAACACGTTCGACGACATCCCGACCGGCACCTCGGCGAACCAATCGAGCGCGTCGGGCAGCGCCTCGGGCAGGAGCGCATCGTCGAGCTTGCCACCGGCGAGCAGCTCGAGCGCGTTGCGGTCTTGCACGATCGTCGCAGTCAGCGCCGCAACATCGCCACGCGCCTGCTCGAACACCGTCGAGGCCTGCCAGAAATCGCCACGGTTCGACG
>CAZDGY010001360.1:0-1637 GCA_964504685.1 uncultured Kofleriaceae bacterium
TGGCCGACGAGGTCATCGAGACGAACGCTGCCCGCAGCATCGTGGCCTACGAGCCCCTCGGCATCGTGCTTGCGATCATGCCCTGGAATTACCCGTTCTGGCAGGTCATGCGGTTCGCGGCGCCGGCGCTCATGGCCGGCAACGGGGCGCTTCTCAAGCACGCCTCGAACATCCCCCAATGCGCGCTCGCGGTCCAGACCGCGTTCGAGGCGGCTGGCTTCCCAGCGGGCCTCTTCCGGACGCTGCTACTGCCCGGCGCCGCCGTCGAGCCGCTGATCCGCGACCCGAGGATCCGGGCGGTGACCCTCACCGGCAGTTCCGAAGTCGGCGCCCAGGTCGGAGCGGATGCCGTCGCGCCAGATCCCGATCGTGTTCCTCATGGGCCGCACCGATATGTCGGTCGGGTACTCGTCGATGGCGACGATCCGCGACGCTGCGATCGCGAATTACGGCGCGACCGGCCCGGCGATCCTCGATCAGGACACCGATTACACGCACAACCGCTGGGTGGCGAGCGGCGGGGCGGTGATCGAGACGTTCGATCACGCGTATCACACCGTCGCCGACGGACCGTTTGGCTCGGCGGAAGGTCACTGCATCGCGGGCAGCACGATGGATCCGTATGCGCCGCAATATGCCATTCCATGTGAGCTGCCAAACGCGTTCGTCTGGGGACAGCAAGTCATGCAATTCTTCATCGCTCACCCGATGACGCCATGAACCGCCATCTGATCTTCGCAGTCGTCGCGCTCGCCGCGTGTGGCGACAACACCCAACCCGACAACGAGTTCTGCGACTCGTGGCACCAGTGGGGCAGCGATCCGTCGCACAGCGGCCGGAGTTGCGTCTCGGGCCAGCCGCTCGGCCGCGAGGTCGCGTCGGTCGGGATCGATCCGTTCACCGTCGAAGAAGTGGCCGACTCGACCGGCGATCTCGTCATTCACTATCAAGCGCCGTTGATCGACGGCGACGCGGTGTTCATGTCGAACAAAGGCGGGACGTACACGCCCTGCCACCGGGTCAAAGACACGATGACCGGCACGCTCACCGTGCCCGACTGCTTCGAGTCCGACGAGCTCTATCGGCTGAACACCGAGACCTGGACCGAGTCGCGCTACGAATGGCAAGGCGACCAGCTCGTGCCGATGTGGACGTTCACGTCGGACTGGAAGCCCGAGCCGGGCCACTTCTTCGAGCCGGTGTTTCAGCCCGCGCTCGTCGACAACTTCATCGCGATTCCCGGCGAGGGCGGTTCGCTGTGGGAGCTCGACGCGACCACCGGCGCGGTCGTGCGCTACATCGCGCCGTTCCAGACCAACCCCGACGTCTATGTCGCCGGCGCGCTCGCGGTGCATCAGGGCAGCGTGTTCTACAACGCGATCCACCTCGACCATAACAACCCGGCGCACTTGGCCGCCGAAGCGTGGCTCGTCGCAGTCGCGCCCGATGGCTCGACGCAGACCGCGAGCTACGCCGACCTGGTACCGGGCGCGCCCGATGGCGACGCGAGCTGCAGCTATTCGTATACGCCGCAGATGTACGAGCTGGGGTATCCGCCGATGGACGCCGACGGCAACGTGCTGCCGGCGCCGACCGGGAACTGCGGTCGCCAGATGCCCATGCTCAACGGTGCGCCG
>CAZDGY010001361.1:0-1634 GCA_964504685.1 uncultured Kofleriaceae bacterium
ATCGCAAAGGCTGATCACGCTGGCAAAGGCGCCGCCGAGCGTGTCGTCGGTGCCGTGCCCGCGGGTGCGCAGGCGGTCGTGCGGGTGCGTGGCGCCGAATCGTCTACCGCCGAGGGTGCCTACGACGTCGTCGTGCGCGAGACCGGCGAGCCGTGAAGCCGCGCGCGGCCGGCACCGTGCTCGCCGTGCTGGCGCTGACCAATCTCGTCGCGTACGCCGCGCGCAACTCGCTGTTCAACGTCTACAAGGAGCTCCACCTCAAGTTCGGCCTCGGCGACGCCGACATCGGCCTGCTGACAACCGCGTTCCTGTTGCCACACGCACTCGCGACCTTGCCCTTCGGCTGGGCCGGCGATCGCTACGATCGGCGTCGGATCATCGCGATCGGGATGATCATCGCCAGCATCGCCGGCGCCGCCGGTGCGCTCGCGCCGAATGCGCCGACGTTCGTGCTCAGTCGCGTATTGCTCGGCCTCGGCACCGCGGCGGTCGTGCCGGTCGCCAACTCGATCCTAGGCCAGATCTACGAGGGGCCTGGCAAGGCGACCCGGATCGCGATCTTCAACCTCGGCGTGTTGTTCGGCGCGGCCGCTGGCTATGGCCTTGGGCTCGCGCTCGGGTTCCCGCTCGTCGTCGTCGCGCTCGCCGTACCGTGCTTCGCGCTGGCGCTCGCCGTGCTCGCGCTGCCGGTCCCGCCGCATCCAGGTCATCAGTCGCCGAGCGCGCCGGCCGGAGCGTCCGGCCATTTCGCGTCGCTCGGTCGTACGTTCATCGCGGAGGCGCGCGAGTTGCTCGCGATCCGCACGTTGCGCTGGATCATGCTGTCGACGATCGCCATGGCATTTTCCGCCGGCGGCTATAGCGCGTGGTTGCTGCCCTTTCTCGAGCGTCACAAGAACATGTCAGAGCCCGCCGCGAACAAGGTGCTCGCGATCGCGGGGTGTGGCGCGATCGTTGGCGTGATCGTCGGTGGCCGGCTGGCCGACGCGATGCGCGCGCGGCTCACGAACGGTCGGCTGTGGACGATGGCGCTCGGCATGACGCTGTCGATCCCGTCGGCGATCGCGTGCATCGAGCTTCCGCCGGGGCCCGCGTTGTACGCTGCGGGCATCGCCACGTTCTTCTTCAGCTTCTGGTATCACGCGCCGATGGCGGTCACGGTCGACGATCTCGCGCCGCCGTCGAAGGTTGTCGCCGCGCAGGGGCTCGTGATCTTCACGATGCATCTCGTCGGCACCGCGCCGTCGTCATGGATCACCGGCCTTATCTCGCAGGCATACTCGCCGTACATCGCGATGTGGGTGCCGACCGTGGCCCTGGCCGTCGCGGTCTTGATGATGGCGATGGCGACGCGGACCTTTGCTGCCGACCATGCGCGGGCAAAGGCTGGCGAGCCCGCGTCGGCTTCGCTATAACGAGGCTGCATGCGAAACGCGCTCGTGGCTTTGGTGATCGCGGCGGGGTGCTCGCACGGCCCGGGGCCGGGGCAGACCCTCGACCAATACAGCGGCAAGCTGCGCGGTCATGACTACGGCGCCGCATACGACCTGATGTCGTCGAGCTTTCGCGGCAAGGTGTCGCGCGAAGACTACGTGCGGATGATGAAAGAGAATCCGCGCGAGGTCGACGAGACC
>CAZDGY010001362.1:0-1633 GCA_964504685.1 uncultured Kofleriaceae bacterium
TGGCCAGCTTGCCGCCGAAGCCCCAGTCCTCGTAGATCACTCGGCGCTCGCGTACGCGTGCGATGAGCTCCGCGATCGCGGTCTGCTGATCGGCCGGTAGTACGAGGTCTGCCCAGGTCTGGGTAACCTCGACTCGGGTCGCGAGCCCCGCGAACCGATTGTCGATGGTGTGCCGGAGCGCCGACTCGATGTGCGTCGGTTGCATCACGGCGTCACCGCAGTGTCGACACGCCGCTTCGCCGACCGCGACGACGATCGCAGGCGCGAGTGGATAGCGCTTGGCAAGGAGCTCGGCATCGCCGGCGCTCGCTTGCGGTAACGCACGCCCCCAGAGCTCGGCGTACTGGGCCGGAGATGGTGGAGCGAGCTCGATCGCGATCGGGGCACGACGCCATCGGCGTGCCGGCAGCGACGTCGCGGTCGCCGTGATGAGTGGCAGCGCACCGAGCTCGGGTTCGACAAGCGCAAGGCTCTCCGCGGACAGCTTGTCGATCGCGCGGATCAACGGCACGAGCTCGAACAACCGGCACTCGCGCGCGATCCGCCCGAGCTGAGCTCGCAACTCCATCGAGTCGCTCGCGAGCGCGCTCGCATCGATCACGAGCGCGCGTCTGCCTTCAGCCGCGAGGCCGGCGGCGAGCAGGGCCCGCCGACCGGAGCCATCGCACCCATGCGCCACGACGATCCCGCCCAGCTCGCTTTGCAACGCCGCACGCATGCGATCTCGAACGCCGGCAGCGAGCACGAGCGTGCCGAGCGTGCTCGCCGGCGTGGCGTCCACGCTCGCGATCCCGTCGAGCGCGGGGTCAAGCCGGGCGATACCGGTCGCGAGCTCGACGATGCGATCCGACGCGCGAATCCGCCGCCGTGCAAACGCGGCGTGGCTATCGGCGGGATCGATCTCGACGAGCTGATGCGCGACCAGCTTCGAGCCGAGCTCGGCGATCCCGCGTTGTTCATCGCGAACGTAGACGATCGCGAGCAGCGCGCCGATCGTCGGCGAACGCGGGTCGTCGGCGAGCGCGGTCACGAGCTGACGGATCTGAGTGTCGAGCTCGTAGCCGGCGAGCACCCAAAGCACGCGGAGCTCGGTCGGCGACAAGTCGAGGCGATCGCGCAAGATGTCTAGCGCGCCCGCGGCCGACGCCCCGGCGGGTTCCGGCGAGATGTCTGGCGCTGTCACGTTGATCAGGCCAGCGCTGCGCGCACGGGAGATCGCCGCGAGCACGTCGTCGAGCGGGCGCGCGAGGTCAGCGGCGAGACTCGTGGTTGGCATCAGTTGCACGACGACATCTCCGAGAACGCCCGGAATACGCGCTCGGTATCCGCAGGATTCATCGGGTCGCTCGACGACATCAGGTCAAGACATGAGTCAACGCTAGTGAGGCAGAGGTCTGCCAGGTCCCTCAGCAGGAGGCCGTCTTCCATCCAGACCCACTTGGCTTGGTCTGCAAAGTCCGGTTGGCCGGCGAGGACCCCGATATTCTGCACGTGCCAGCCTGCGCCTCGGCACACCTGGAGCACGGAGCGTCCAGCCAGGTGCGCCACTTCGTCAAACGGCGCGGTCTTCGGGCGAGTCGCGAGAATGGCAACACCGGCCGCGACCGCGAGCGCACCGAGCGCTGTCCGCCAG
>CAZDGY010001363.1:0-1629 GCA_964504685.1 uncultured Kofleriaceae bacterium
ACAAGCAGCTCGGCCTCACGCCCGGGCCGTACAAGGCGATGTTCGGCGGCTACGCGGTCATGCCGCAGATCACGCTCGACCGCGTGTTGCTGCGCAAGTACGGCCAGTTCGGAATCGGCGCGAGCATCGGCTACATGAGCAAGAGCGCTCACCCGTACGAGGACATGACCGATCCGAGCGATCCGAATCGGCCGCGCTCGTCGGGCGATACCAACTCGTTCACGCTCATTCCGACCGCGCTCACCGCGTTCTATCGGTTCACGATGCTTGACGATGATTACGGCATTCCGATCGTGCCGTACGCGCGCGCCGGCCTCGATTACTACATCTGGTGGGTCAAAGCGCCGAACGGCGGCTTCGCGAAGGTCTGTGGCGACGGCGGGATGGAACCGGATTGCAGCCAGAACAAGGCGCTGGGCGCCAGCCTCGGCTTCCAGGGCACGATCGGCATCGCGATCCGCGCCGAGCGCATCGACAAGGCCGCCGCGCAATCGATGCACGACGGCTGCATCGAGCACGCCGGGTTCTTCGGTGAGGTCGAGCTCGCCGACGTCAACGGCTTCGGCGAGTCCGGCAAGCTGTCGGTCGGCGACACGACCTGGTTCGCCGGCGTCGAGTTCGAGTTCTAGCTCGCCGGCCGGCCGGGCCACGTCTCTCGAGCTTGCAATGGGCCCGGCGCCCGTCTCGCACTCGCGTCCGTACACGTGTCACGTGCACGTCGTCGGTGTGACCGGTGGCGCGGCTGCGTTGCGAGGGCGACGTGCGTTGTCGAGCCTCATTCGCCAGTTGAGGCCGATCTTGCCATTATGGCTGTTTTGGCTATATTGGACACATGGACGACGACTACGTGAAGCGATTGCGAGCGCAGGTCGGCACCGTGACCACGGTGACTGCGAGCGATGCCAAGAACCAGTTCGGCCAGGTGCTCGATTCCGCGCTGCGCGGGGGTGCGGTGGTCATCACCAAGCACGACACGCCCAAGGCGATCCTGATTTCGATCGAGGAGTTCGAAGCGATGACGATGCCACGGCAGAAGCTCGACGCGCTGACCAACGAGTTCGACGCGATGTATGCGCGGATGCAGATGCCCGAGGCGCGCGCGGCGACGACCAAGTTGTTCGCCGCAACGCCGGCCGCGCTCGGTGCTGCGGCCGTGAAGGCGGCGCGTCGCAAGCGGTAGCCGCGTGGGACAGATCTTGGTGCTGGCCGGAACCAACGGCTCGGGTAAGAGCAGCGTGGCCGGTGCGTTCCTGCGGGCGCACGGCGGCACCTACTTCAATCCCGACGAGCTCGCGCGGGGTCTGGCAACGAGCCAGCCGTCGCTTGCGATCCGCGAAGCGAACAGCCTCGCCTGGCACGAGGGCAAGCAGCGGCTCGAGACCGCGATCGCGGCCGGCGACGACTTCAACTTCGAGAGCACGCTCGGCGGCCAGAGCATCACGCGGCTGATCCATCACGCGATCGATGCCGGCGCGGATGTGGTCGTCTGGTACGTGGCACTCGCGAGCCCCGAGCTGCACCTCGACCGGGTGCGTGCGCGGGTCGCCGAGGGTGGACATGACATTCCCGAGGCGGAGATCCGTAAACGCTACGACACGAGCCGGCTGAACTTGATCGAGCTGATGCCCG
>CAZDGY010001364.1:0-1621 GCA_964504685.1 uncultured Kofleriaceae bacterium
CTCCGCGGGAGACCTGTCCGGCCGCCAGCGCTTGAAGTGGGTGGCGTGGCGGAACCGCGTGCCTTCGAGATGGTCGTAGGACACCTCTGCGACCAAGCCGAGCTTGATCGGTTCCCACGACAGGTCCTTGCCGCGATTCCATCGACTCGTCGCCCCGGGCAGTCGGCGATCGGTCTCGGCCTCCTGCCACTCGGCCCAGTCCTTCCACGGGTGGCCGTCCTTCGCGCCTTCGCGCAGCGGCGCGAGCATCTCTGCGAGTTGTGCTCGCACTTCTTGTTTGAACGCCGACGACACGCCGACGTGATGCAGCACGCCGGCACTGTCGTAGAGGCCGAGCAACAGCGAACCGACGAGCGTGCCCTTGCCGCCCTTGTACCAACGGAAGCCAGCGACCGCGCATTCGGCGGTGCGCTGGTGCTTGATCTTGGTCATCGCGCGTTTGCCCGGCAGATACGCGAGCTCGAGTGGCTTCGCGATCACCCCGTCGAGCCCTGCGCCCTCGAACCGCTCGAACCAATCCGCGGCGACTGCGCGATCGCGCGTGACCGGAGTGACGTGAATTGGCGGCTGCGCGCCCGCGAGCTCGCGCTCTAGCATCACCCTGCGCTCGGCTTGCGGCAGCGCGCGCAGGTCGGCATCGCTGAGCGCGAGTAAGTCCCACGCGACGAACGACGCCGGGTGTTGCTCCGCGAGCATCTTGACGCGCGTCGCCGCAGGATGAATGCGCAATAGCAGCGCTTCGAAGTCGAGCGACTCGCCGTTCGCGATCACGATCTCGCCATCGAGCACGCAGCGATCCGGGAGGTTCGCGAGCAACGGCGCGGCGAGCTCGGGGAAGTAGCGATCGAGCGGCTTGAGCTCGCGGCTCTGGATGAACAGCTGGTCGCCAGAGCGAAACACGATCGCGCGGAAACCGTCCCACTTCGGCTCGTATTGCCAGGTGTCGCCCTCGGGGATCCCGCTCGCGGCCTTCGCGAGCATCGGCTCGAGCGGCGGTTGAAACGGAAGGGCGAGCTCGGCCACGCCGCATCCTACGCGAATCGCGCAGTGCTCGGCGCGAACGACCGTTGCGGCTTTAGCTTCCGGGCGCGTTGTAGTGATCATGACGCTTAGACTTCACTTCATCGCGGTCGCACTCCTCGTCGCCACGGTCGGCGCGCACGCGGGGCCGGTCTCGCCACCGCGCGGACTGCTGCTGCTCCCCGGCAAGCCTGCGCTCCCGGATCGCTACTTCGTCGGTTGCAGCACGCCGAGCGACGCGCCCTGCGGATCGATCAAGATGCCGAGCCGGCCGACTTCCGGCACGTCGTTGCCTTCCATCATGATCTGGCTGCCGAGGCGCTTGGCCTTCGCGATGACGTCGTCGGTGCTCGCGACCTGGACGTACGGCATCCAGTGCTGCGGGATGCCTGGCATCGGCGGTTTCATCATGCCCGCGCGACCTTTGCCGTCGGAGTTCAGGATGTGATAGTCGCCGTCTGGCATCGCCATCTTCTCCGACGTGAACCCGCCGATCGACGAGTAGAACTTGATCATCGCCTCGGGGTCGGCGGTGTAGAGCTCGTTCCAGCACCACGTGCCGGCGCGGCCCTTGTAGTCACCGGTGCCCTGCGCTTGCGTC
>CAZDGY010001365.1:0-1620 GCA_964504685.1 uncultured Kofleriaceae bacterium
TCCGATGCCGACCGCCGCCGACGTGAAGTTGTGCCAGGCGAGCCCCGCCATCTGCGTCAGGTAGCTCATCGTCGTCTCGGGCACGTAGGACTGCCAGTTGGTGTTCGTCGCGAAGCTGGACGCGGTGTTGAACGCCAGCGGTCCGGGCACGCCCGACGCGAGCGGCCCGTCGGGTCCGCCCATCAGCTTTTGCGGGTTGAACGGCAGCGAACCCTGCGTGCGCTGGATGATGTAGGTGACGAGGATGCCGAGCGCGCTGAACACGAGCATCGCGATCGTGTATTGCAGCCACGTCTGTTCCTTCGGATCGCGCAGGCCGCATAGCCGCAACAGGCCGCGCTCCATTCGCCCGAGCGTGCGCGGCAACGGCTGCCGGTCGCCTTCGAACACGCGATGCATGTACGAGCCGAGCGGCTTGGTGATCGCCAAGATCACGCCGAAGAACAGCAAGATCTGCAGCCAACCGTTGAACGACATCAGAATCGCTCCGGCGCGAGCAGCGCGTAGACCAAGTACGCGGTGACGAGCACCGCGACGACAAGGCCGATGAGGTATTCGGTAGCCATGGCTAGATCCGATCGAGCGAACGCGCGTAGAGGATCGAGATCGCGAAGAACGCGACCGTGACGAGGATGAAGACGAGGTCGGTCATGAGATCACGGCTCGGCTCATAGCTTCACGAGGACCGCGAGGGTCATCCGCGGCTCGGTGCGGACGAGGTCGGGCGACCAGCCGTCGACCATCGAGCCGAGCCCGCCTTGGTTGCCGCCCGGCGGCGTGATGCCGCCCGGCCCCGAGAAGTACGGCACGCTCGCGTGGCGGTAGACGAATTCGGCGCGGAACGTGATGTACTGGCTCGGCATGTAATCGAACGTCAGCTGCGTGTCCCATGCCTTGAACGGATCGCCCGGGTTCTCGCTGAAGTAGCCGGTGCCCGACGCCGCGGTCGCGCCGTTGATCGGCGGCAACAGCACCAGGTAGCGGCCGGGGTTATCGATCGCGCCGCCGCCGAAGCTCATCGCGTACTTCTCGCCGTGCCACGCACGGATGTACGCCATGAAGCCGGCGAACAACACGCCGGTGCCGGTGTGGGTCGCGTTGGTCGTGTCGGTGTTGCACGTGACGCCGCCGCCGTACTCGCAGCCGAAGTCGATCGTCAGCGTGGTCGCGACTCGCGAGATCCACGTGTCCTTGTTCTCGTACCACTTGATCTGGACCGAGTCGTCGGTGTGGAAGCGATGGCGATCCGGCGCGCCGAGGATGTCGGCGCCGAGGACGTACTGGTTGAAGATCAGGATCAGCGAGCCGGTCGGCGCGTAGCGAACCTGGCCGCCGAACCCGGGCAGCGAGTTGAACTTGCCGTACGACTGCCAGCCGTCGATCAGCCACGGCTCGATCTTGAGCTTGTCGGTTGGGAACCATTGGATGCGCGCGCCGTTGAAGAACCACGGCGTGTTCGACGACACGTACGACGGTTGATACGTCCAGTTGTCGAAGTTGTAGTAGCTCAACAAGCCGATGTAGCTCATGAAGATGCCGGCTTGAATGTTGACGCCGCGATGCGGGTCGCCGAAGTGATAGCCGCCGTACGCCTCGGAGATGTAGCGGTACGCGTCGGCG
>CAZDGY010001366.1:0-1619 GCA_964504685.1 uncultured Kofleriaceae bacterium
TCGCTGCGCGAATCGATGTCCGGCCCGGTGAGCTGCTCGGGCGCCATGTAGCGCGGCGTGCCGAGCACGGTGCCGGTCGCGGTGAGCTCGTCGTGCAACGCGCTGCCGAGCGGCGGGGTTCGGCGGCTCTCGATCTGATCGGGCCCGAGCACCGAGCGCGCGAGCCCGAAGTCGGTGACGCGAACTCGACCGTCGCCGCCGACCAACACGTTGTCGGGCTTGAAGTCGCGGTGTAACAGGCCCACCGAGTGCGCGGCGTACAACCCGCGGCCGGCCTGGAGATAGACGTCGAGAATCTCGCGCCAAGTTCGCGGCCATTTCTTGAGCCACGTGGTCAGCGTGTCGCCTTCGACGAACTCCATCGCGACGTAGACATCGTCGTCGTCGGTGGTGCCGACGTCGTAGACCGCGACGACGTTCGGATGCGACAGCTGGGCGATCGCTTGCGCCTCGCGCTTCAACCGCGTGCGCGCTTCGGCGGTCGTGACCCCGAGGTTGCCGCGCAACAGCTTCAACGCGACCTTGCGATCGAGCTGCGGATCGTAAGCGGCGTAGACCACGCCCATCCCGCCGGTGCCGAGCGTCGACAGCACGAGATAGCGCCCGACCCGATCGCCGATCGAGTGGGTCCGCACCGGGCGCTTGCCCGCTTGCGAGCCGACGTCGCGCTCGCGCTTGCGCGTATCGACGTTGCTGTCGTGATCGCCGACCACCGCGAGCGTCGCGACCAGCGCTCGACAATCGCGACAACCGGCGAGGTGCGTCTCGATCAGGTGGAGCCGTGCACCGTTCGACGCGCCCGATACGAACTCGCTGGCCGCGTTGTCATCGAGACAATCCACATCCGCAAGGCTAGCAGGGCCTGTCGCCCAACCGCTTGAAATGCTATGACATGGACGCGGGGACAATCGTCGCCACCGATACGCGGAGGTATGACACTCCCCGAATCGCCGGGTTTCGCTTGCTTCTTGCGAGCTTACACGGTAGTCAGCATCCGCTTTTTCGGCTTTTTCGAAGCCGGTTTAGGAGAGTCCTCGTGCTTACCGACCTGTCCAAAGTCCGCAACATCGGAATCTCGGCTCACATCGACAGTGGCAAGACCACTCTGACCGAGCGAATCCTCTATTACACCGCGCGGATCCACGCGATCCACGAGGTCAAGGGCAAGGACGGCGTCGGCGCGAAGATGGACTCGATGGAGCTCGAGCGCGAGCGCGGCATCACGATCCAATCGGCCGCGACGTTCTGCCAATGGCCACCCGGCGAAAAGGCCAAAGACGTGATGGGCGTGCCCGGCAGCCCGATCAAGGCGCAGCACCACATCAACATCATCGACACCCCCGGCCACGTCGACTTCACGATCGAAGTCGAGCGCTCGCTGCGCGTGCTCGACGGCGCGATCATGGTGCTGTGCGGTGTCGCCGGCGTGCAATCGCAGAGCTACACGGTCGATCGCCAGATGCGCCGCTACAAGGTGCCGCGCATCGCGTTCGTCAACAAGCTCGACCGCACCGGCGCGAACCCGTTCCGCGTCCGCGACCAGCTGCGCGACAAGCTCAAGCTGCACCCGGTCATGATCCAGATGCCGATCGGCCTCGAGGACAAGCTCGAGGGCGTCG
>CAZDGY010001367.1:0-1618 GCA_964504685.1 uncultured Kofleriaceae bacterium
CGCGCGATCGTCTTGGCCGGATACGCGACGTCGGCGGTGCGGCCCTTCGGTACGATCATCCGCACCGCGACTCCGGACGTGGTCTTGCCGGCGTCGACGAATTCGAACGGGCCGACGCCGAATGCGACGAGATAACTCGGCAGGGGCCGGGTTGGCTCGAACTCGAAGCGCTTGCCACCATTCGGCAGATCCGTGGTCGTCGCGACCGCCGTGTTGCTCACCGCGATCGCGCCGGCGGGCACTTCGAGTGCGAGCTGCCACGGCACTTTGTTATCGGGCTCGTCGAAGCACGGGAAGACCCGCCGGGCGTAGACCGCTTCGAACTGGGTGAACACGTAGCGCTCGCCCGCTGCGACCTCGCGGAACGCGCCGGTCGTGTCGAGGTCATCGAGCTCGCCGACATAGTCGAAGTGCAACGTCCAGGCGCCGGCTGCGAGAACCCTCGCCGGGCGGATCTCGATCAGCTCTTCGGCCTTCGGCGTGGTCGCGAGCTCGACGCGATCCTGCGAGTCAGCTCGCGTCGCGTACGAGCTCGTGATCTTGAGGTGGCGCGCATACAACCAGATCGCCGACGACGGTTCGGAGACCTGACCGGCGATCGCGATCGTGCCGTCGAACGTCGGCATCGCGGGATCGATCTTGAGCGTCGCGGTGTAGCCAGTCGGAAGGAAATTGCGCGGCAACCGAACGGTCGGCTGCGCCGGCGTCAGCGCGGCGGGCGGCAAAGGGATCGGAGCCACGGCGGCGACGGGCGCGACCGGCACCGCGACGGGCTTGGCAGGTGCCGAGCAAGCGATCAGCGCGAGCAACGCAAAGCGCGACATCGCGCGGACAGTAGCGTCAATCCGCGACCAGCGCGCCGCAACACTGCTTCCATTTCCGCATCGATCCGCACAGGCACATGTCGTTGCGCCCGGGCTGTTTCGGGCGCAGTCGTGCAATCTCGCGCGCCGCGGGATATTTCGTCGGCCGCTGCGCACGTCCGACTGCTTCGGCGGCTTCGAACTTCGCCGCGATCTCGTCTAGCCGTTGCGGCGTGAACCAATCGCGCGCCTCATCCTCGAGCTTGCGGGCGAGCGCTTCATAGCGCCGCGCGTGATGCTGCGAATCGAAGTGCGTGACGCGGCGATAGCCTTCCGGGACGTCGACGAGCGAGTTGCCGCCGACGAAGCCGTAGGTGCCGACCTCGCGCGCCGGCAGCAGCGTCCACTCGATCTGAAACAGCCGATATGCGACGACGCCGAGTCCGACCCACGCGCGCGCCTCGTTCTGATTGAATGGATGGAGGTACGCGGCCTCCTCGCTCGGTGGGATCGCTTCGGGAACGCCATAGGGCAGCCCGACCGGCGTGCCGTAGTTCGCGAGTGTCGGGTCACCGCAGCTCGCGTGGATCGTCTCGTGGACGCAGAAGCCGAGCAGTCGGCTGTACAAGCAGCCGGTGTCCCGCACGGCGACCCACTTCACCGCCCCGATCTGCTGCTGCACACGCCACATCGTGGGAGCCGCGAGGTCCCAGATCACGGTCTGGCCCCAACCGCGCATCGCATCGTCGAACCGATACAGCGCCTCGATGCCCTTCGCGCGCTCGTCGATCGACAGCCGCTCGTGACACCGGCAC
>CAZDGY010001368.1:0-1608 GCA_964504685.1 uncultured Kofleriaceae bacterium
GGTTCTGCGTGAAGCCGAGCGCCTCGAACGTCGCGAGCGTGTGGGCAAGTACGAGGTCAGTGATCGGGTAGCGCGGATCGATCGCCTGGACCGCGGGCACGAGCGCGGTCTCGCCGCGGGCGATCGCCGCGAGCAGCTGGCGCTCGGTGCGCGACAGGCCGCTCGTCGGATCGGGCAACTCTTCGAGCTGGCGCTCGAGCGCGCCGCCGAGGAAGGGCAGGGCCTTGACCCGCTTGACCAGGAACGGCAACGCGCGCGGATCGGCGGCGGTGACCGCGATCCACGCGGTGATCGCTTCGTCGATCGCATCGCGCGAGAGCGGCGTGCGGCGCGGCCACAACGCAGCGAGTTGCTCCGGCTGGAGCTGGCCGAGACCGACAAAATTCGCGACCTCGGGGTGGCGATCGATCGAAACGATCGACAGCGTCGTTGGCATCCCGCGGCGCGACAGACGCGCGAGCAGCCGGCACAGCGCGAGCTGATCGAACAGGTCGTGCTCGAACCACAGCACGAGCTCGTCGGCGGTCGCGGCAGCGTCGAAGTCGCGGTCGTACTGCGCGAGCTTTTCGCTCGCACCGGGCCGACCGCGCTCCGCCCAAAAGGCCGCGCGTGCGGCGTAGTGCTCTGCGTCACCAACCGGCAGCAGAGGCCCTTGATCGAGGGCATCTGCCCACACCACGATCTCGCCAGGCAGCTCGGCGAGCTCGAGCGAGCCGGCGGTGCTGTCGCCATTGCAGACGTGGACAATGCGGTCGGTCATGGGCCTGACGTAGCAGCCCCGCCGGGGACGCCGCAAGGGTATCCTCGACGTCGTGTCGCGCGCGCTCGTAGTCGTCGTGCTGGCCGGGTGCTACGCGCGGCAAGACTTGGTCGGCTCGGCATGCGACACCACGTGCCCGGACCAGCTCGTATGCGTGAACCACGCGTGCCAGCTCGTCGGAACGGTCGGCAGTGACGGCTCGATCGATGTGCCGACCAGCCCGGACCGCGATGGCGATGGCGTCCCCGACGCGACCGACAACTGTCCGCAGATCGCGAACGCCGATCAGCACGACGAAGATGGCGATGGGCTCGGCGACGCGTGCGATCCGTGTCCGTATCTGCCGGGCACCGCCGACGACAGCGATGGCGACGGCGTCGGCGACGCGTGCGACCCCGAGCCCGCGATCGCGGAACAGAAGTGGCTGCTGTTCGAGACGTTCGCGCACACGCCGACCGAGTGGAACCTCGACTCGATGGCCACGATCTCGAACGACACTCTCGAGCTCAACTCGGTCACCGCGTCCGCCAACGCGTTCGACATGTCGATCCCGACCGGGGAGCTGCGGATCGTCACCGGCGGCATGATCGAGGGGCTCGTCCAGGGTGCGAGCTTTCACAACTTGACCGTGACGTTCAGCGTGTCGGTCGGCGGCGCGGGCTACTACTACTTCGAGATGATCGACAGCGGCGGCGGAACGGCCGGCACGTTTCGCGCTCAAGCCATCGGCATCACGTCACCGGGGACCCTCGGCTCGGTCGCGTTGCCGGCGCCTCTCGAGGTCGGGCCGTGGGCGGTGCAGATCGACGAGTCGGCGCGTGCGTGAGCTCGGGTCGTGGGCCTGCCGC
>CAZDGY010001369.1:0-1606 GCA_964504685.1 uncultured Kofleriaceae bacterium
CACCGCCTCCGGCGGAGGCCCCGGGTCGGCTTCCATCGTCGCATCGGTGAGATCGAAGTCGCCGCGGTTCAACCGCCGAGGTGCCGGCTTGGCTTTGCGCAGCGTCCGCAACGTGCGCATCCGGGTCATGCGACACCCGCGGTCGGGAACGGCAGCACGTTCGGTAGCGACTCGTCTTCGCTGTCGGGGCGGACCGGCGCGGAGCGGTTATCGGCCAGCAACTCGTCGATCGCAGCGCCGGCGAGCGCGATCTCGGCGAGCGGAAGCACGCGTCCGTCGACGATCGCGAGCATGCGCCAGCCTTCGCGCTCTGCGATCTCGCGCAGCGCGGGGTCGCGACCGAACACCAGGCACGAGGCGCCAGCAGCGGCCGCGCCCATCAGCGCGCCGGCGACGAGCTCGGCGCCCGCGGCATCCTGCCAGCTGGTCGGGTGATCCGCGATCACGAGCTCCGGCTCTCGAACGAGAGCGCGCGCAACCGCGACGCGCTGGCGGGCCGACATCGACAAGCAATCGATCGGCAGCGACGCTTCGGAGTCCAGGCCGAGCTGCCCGAGGATCGCTGCGGCGCGCACGACCGACATCGAGCGCGGGATGCCGTCGATCTCGAGCGGCAAGACGACGTTGAGCTGAGCGCTGCGATCGTCGAGCAAGCACAGGTCTTGCGGCACGATGCCGATCCGGCGGCGCAACAGGCGAAGCGACGCGCGCCGGAGCTTTGCGACGTCGCGGCCGAACACTTCGATGCGACCGCGCCCGGTCACCGCCTCGCCGAGTGCCGCGGCTACCAGCCGCGATGTACCGACGCCAGCCGCGCCGATCACGAGTGCGATTTCACCGCGCGCTACCGTGAACGTCGCATCCGCCACCAGCGGAGAGCCACCTCCCGGGTGGTCGAGACGAACATCGACCAGCTCGATCATCGCCTTTAGGTCCTACGCCGCTTCGATCGCGTGGGCAAAAAATCGGTAGGATGGCGGCGTGCACCGCGCGGCGCTTCTAATCATTCTCGCCGCGTGCAACTCCGGAGAGCTCGACAAGAAGATCGAGCAGCAGGGCGTGAAGATCGAAGCGCACGACCGGCGCCTCGCCGCGATCGACAAGCGCGGGCCCGTCGATGTTCATGCGGTCGCGGACGAGTTACTCGCGAAAGGGTCGGACTCCGGGCTCGCAGGTCCGCCCGGGCCGCCGGGGCCACTCGGGCCGCCGGGGCCGAACGGGCCGCCGGGCCCAGCGGGTGTCGGGCCGGCCGGGCCGGAAGGTCCGCGCGGCAGCAAAGGCGATCCCGGCCCCCCGGGTCCTGAAGGCCAGCAAGGCGTGCAAGGTCTGCAAGGACCGCAAGGCTTGCAAGGGCCACAAGGCGCGCAGGGCCCGAAGGGTCCTGCCGGACCGACCGGCGCGTACGGCAACAAGACCGACTTGATTCGCAAAGAGTCGAGGATCTCGGTCGCGCCGACCCTCGTCGCGACTGCAGTTGCGAGCTGCGATCGCGCCGCCGACTTGGTCGTGACCGGCGGCTGCTTCGCCGATCCGCAATGGCTCGCGCAGCTGATCGCGACGCGTCCGGTCGCGATGACCGATAATTCGACCGCATCGGCGTGGCGCT
>CAZDGY010001370.1:0-1596 GCA_964504685.1 uncultured Kofleriaceae bacterium
CGGAATGACCGCCGGCACCGAGCCGTCGCACTGCTCGTTCAAGTCGACCACGCCATCGCCGCAGAACCGTGGCCGACACTGCGCGTCGCATGGCGCGGAGGGGTCGTCAGAATTCGGCTGCGTGCACAGCGGCGAGAGATGTTGCGCGTCGCCGCAATCGCAACCTTCGCCGGCAGCGACATCGACGATGCCGTTGCCGCAGACCTCGGCCGACGTACAGGTTCCGCTGCAGCCGTCGCCGGAGATCTGATTGCCGTCGTCGCACACCTCGCCCGGATCGAGCACGCCGTTGCCGCAGCTCGTCGGCGTGCATGCGCCGGCTTCGCAACGCCCCGTGATGCTGTCGATCAAGCACGGAGCATCCTCCGCGCTGCCCGTGCACGCGGCGAGCTGATCCGCGGTCACGCAGCGCGTGCCGTCGAGGCAGACAGAGGATTGCGGGCAGCTGAGCTCCCCGCACGGGACGAGATCGGGCGCGACGCAACCGGCGGTGACTAACCACACGACGGCTCGGGAGAACCACCGCATTGAACATCCTACCGCGTCGGCGCGGGCGGCCTGCGCGGGGTTGGGGTACGACCCGGGTTCGAACCACTAACCGTTCGTTGTTCCCGACGAACGCGTCGGTAAAATCGTCGGCTACGGCAGCTTCGCTTTGGCGAAGCTCGCCCATGCCGTGTCGTAGTCGAGCTGGAGCGTCGGCGCGGCGAGCGCGGCCTTGGTCGGCGCGATCACCCAGCGGGTCTCGAACATGAACGCGAGCGTATCGGTCAGCTTGTGGGGCGCGAGGTCGGCGGCGACCGCCTTGTCATAGCTCGCGCGATCCGGGCCGTGCGCGTTCATGCAGTTGTGTAGCGACGCGCCGCCCGGCACGAAGCCTTCTGCCTTCGCGTCGTACGCGCCGTGTACGAGTCCCATCAGCTCGCTCATGATGTTGCGGTGGAACCACGGCGGGCGAAACGTGCCCTCGGCGACCATCCACCGTGGCGGAAAGATCACGAAGTCGCAGTTCGCGACACCGGGCGTCTCGCTCGGCGACGTCAGCACGGTGAAGATCGACGGGTCGGGATGATCGAAGCTGACCGTGTTGATCGTGTTGAACCGCGCGAGGTCGTACTTGTACGGCGCGTAGTTGCCATGCCACGCGACGACATCGAACGGCGAGTGATCGAGGATCGTCGCCCACAGCCCGCCTTGGAACTTCTGGACGAGCTTCGTCGGCCGCTCGACGTCCTCGAATGCGGCGACCGGCGCTAGGAAGTCGCGCGGGTTCGCCAGGCCGTTCGAGCCGATCGGTCCGAGCTCGGGAAGGCGAAACGGCTCGCCGTAATTCTCACCGACGTAGCCACGCGCTTCCGGATCGACGAGCTCGACGCGCAGCCGAACCCCGCGCGGAATCACCGCGACCTCGCCGGGTGCGAGCTCGATGATGCCGAGCTCGGTGACGACGCGAAGCCGGCCGAGCTGCGGCACGATCATCATCTCGCCGTCGGAGTTGAAGAACGCGGCGTCGACCATCGAGCGATTCGCGGTGTAGACGTGGATCGCGGCGCCGGCGCCGAGCGCAGGAGAGCCGTTGCCGCCGAGCGTGAACAA
>CAZDGY010001371.1:0-1595 GCA_964504685.1 uncultured Kofleriaceae bacterium
GCCTGGGCTTTTTCCCGGTGCGGAGCTACGGTCCCCGGCGATGCGGAACCTCGTCGCTATCGCCCTGTTCGCCGCTGCGTGCTCGAAGTCACCCAAGGAGGCCGCGCCGACCGCCCCGACTGGCGATCCGCCGCCCGCCGCCGCCAAGACGGTCGAGGCTCCGGCTCACGCCGAATCGGGGATGACCGCGAAGAGCTTCGACCCCGCCAGCTTGCCACCCGCCGGCACCGCGCCGCCGCCCGTCACCGTCACCAAGGAGCTCGATTCGATGTGGACTGCCCCGATCAAAACCCTCAAGGGCGATCCGACGACGCTCGCCGCCTACAAAGGCAAAGCGCTGATGCTCGTCAACGTCGCGTCGAAGTGCGGCAACACTCCGCAGTACGCGACACTCGAAGCGCTGCAGAAGAAGTACGAAGCGAAGGGCTTCACCGTGATCGGCTTCCCGTGCAATCAGTTCGGCGGTCAAGAGCCGGGCAGCGCGGAAGAGATCCAGACGTTCTGCGCGACCAACTACGGCGTCACGTTCCCGATCATGGAAAAGATCGAGGTCAACGGCGACAAGCGTCACGACATCTATAAGGCGCTGACGCCGATCAAAGATGCCGCGGGTCGCGACGGTGACATCCAATGGAACTTCGAAAAGTTCGTCGTGTCCGCAGACGGCACGAAGATCACTCGGTTCTCGCCGCGCCAGAAGCCGGACGATCCGTCGGTGATCGCGGCGGTCGAAGCCGCGCTGCCGAAGTCGTAGCCAACGCTACTGACCGCGGTAGATGCAGCGCGACGTCGGGGTCTCCGACACGACGACCTCCGCGAGAGCGGGGAGCGTCGGCTGCAAGCGCTGCCACCACCAGGCGGCGAGCAGCTCGCTCGTCGGATTGTCGAGCCCGGGCAGCTCGTTGAGCACGCGGTGATCGAGCTCGCGCACCAGCGGCAGCGCGCGCTCGTCGATCGCGGCGAAGTCGACGAGCCAGCCGAGCTCGCGATCGACCTCGCCCTCGATCGCAACCGTGATCTCGTAGCTGTGGCCGTGCATGCGCGCGCACTTGTGGCCGGGCGGCACCTTCGGCAGAAAGTGCGCGGCTTCGAATCGATAGTTGCGCTCGAGGCGCGTCCGCATCGGTCGCTTTGTAGCACGACGCGATCGCGAGGCGCGATGCCCCGACTTGAGTGAATGTTCCCTGGCGCCGTCGGCATCGGTATAGATTCCGACCATGAGGCGGATCTGGCTCGGGTTGATCGGCGTCGCTGCGTGCAAGGGCACCCCTGCCCCGACGCCCGACGCCGCACTGCCGGTGTGGGACAAGACCTTGCCGGAAGCGAGCGTGATGGGCGTGCGCCGCGGCCTGACGCCAGCGCGCGGCATCATCCACCTCCACTCGCCGTACTCGCACGACGCGTGCGACAACATGCCGAGGAATCCGCTGCCGCTCGGCACCGTCAACGAGCCGTGCCTACAAGACCTGCGGCTGGCGCTGTGTGCCGACCACATCGACTTCGCCGCGCTAACCGATCACGACGACACGATGTCGGACGAAGAGATGCCGACGCTGTTCAGCATGCGCGGCAGCGATCAGCCGCTGTACAACACA
>CAZDGY010001372.1:0-1590 GCA_964504685.1 uncultured Kofleriaceae bacterium
TACGGCGACAGCGATCGCACGATCCAGGCGATGCGCGACGGTGCGTTCGACTACGTGACCAAGCCGTTCGACCTCGATCGGCTGCTTGCCGTGGTCGATCGCGCGCTCGAGCAGTTTCAACTCGCGCGCGAGCTCGCGCCACAGCCGGCGACTCCAACCGCGGACGTGCTGGTCGGAGCGAGCGAGGCGATGCTCGCGGTGACGAAGGTGATCGGGCGCGCCTCCGCGTCGGATGCGCCGGTGCTGATCACGGGCGAGACCGGTACCGGCAAGGAGCTGGTCGCACGGGCGATCCATCGCTACTCGAACCGAAGCGCCGAGCCGTTCGTCGCGGTGAACGTCGCGGCGCTGGCGCCGACCTTGATCGAAAGTGAGTTGTTCGGTCACGAGAAAGGCGCCTTTACCGGAGCGGCAGCGCGTCGACTCGGCCGGGTCGAGCTCGCAAGCGCCGGGACGCTCCTGCTCGACGAAGTCGCCGATCTCGATCCGATCTTGCAGACCAAGCTTCTTCGCGTCCTCCAGGAGGGCGCGTTCGAGCGCGTCGGTGGCAACGAAGTGATCACATCGCGCGCGCGGATCGTCGCGGCGACGAACAAGGTCGTGCGCCCGGGGCAAGTAGGCGCGGCGCTGCGCGACGACCTCTACTACCGGCTCGCCGTGATCGAGATCCACATGCCGCCGCTGCGCGAGCGCCGCAGCGACATTCCGTTGCTCGTCGCGCACGCGCTACAAGGCGGACCCGCCCGTGCCGTGACGGAGCAGGCGATGCGCGACCTCATGGCCTACGACTGGCCGGGGAACGTGCGGGAGCTCGTACACGTGATCGCGCGCGCCGCTGCGATGACCAGCGGGGATGTGATCGACGCGGTCGCGCTGCCGAACCCGATCCAGGAGGCGGCGCGTCGCCTGGGACCATCGACCGACACCGGGTCGATGACGCTCAAGGAGGCGCTCGCGGCGTGCGAGCGCGAAGTCATCGTTGCGGCGCTGCAGCGCGCGGGCGGCAATCGCTCGGAGGCAGCGCGGCAGCTCGGCCTCGCGCGCACGCATCTGTACGCGAAGCTCGAAGAACACGACATCACGCCGCCGGACGCGAAGAAACCGTCGAGCTCCTGACCTCCAACTGGCCAGCCCGCGCGTCGCGCGCGGTGGCGGTTCAGCGCCCGGATCATCTCCGTGATCAGAGCGACTCGCGTCGGGGCTCAGCGGTTCAAGGCCATCATCTCGGGGTAGTGGTAGACGCTCGATGTTGGCGGCGTGGTCAGTGACGTCGCGATCATCGCTTTCGCGATCTGCTCGACGGTGATCGATCGGTATTTCGCAGGCGTCATGAACGAGAACACCGGCAGCACCTTCTCGAGTAGCCACGGCGTGTGTTGCGATCCGATGATCATCGCCGGCCGGAAGATGCTCACGACCGCCGGACCGCTCTCCTTCACGGCTTCCTCAGCCTCACCTTTCACGCGGGCGTAGCGCGCCATCCCTGCCGCGCCTGATCCGGTCGCCTTCGCGTTGGGATCAGCGCCCGCGGCGGTCATGAACGCCAGGTGCTTCACTCGCCCCGATGCCTTCAGCGCTCGCGCAAAGGCC
>CAZDGY010001373.1:0-1589 GCA_964504685.1 uncultured Kofleriaceae bacterium
GACCAAACGGCTAGCTGCAACGGCGGCAAGCGTAACTCCGTTGGGTGGCGATGCTTCCCGAGCCCATGCCCACCGAGACCAGCGAGCCCACCGAGCCCGATCGCACGACCGTGCGCCGTGCGGTCAACGAGCTCGAAGCGGCCCGCGCGCGGGTCGAGCGCGAGGCGGCCCGGCTCGGCGATGAAACCCGCAGCAAGCTCGTCGCAGAGCTGTTGCCCGTGCTCGACAACCTCGATCGCACGATCCGCGCAGCGAAAGACCACGGCGAAGGCAAGGCGATGCTCGATGGCGTGGTCGCCGTGCGATCGCAGCTAGAAACCGTGTTGCGCGGCTACGGCGTGCAACGCATCGATGCGATCGGCGCGACGTTCGACCCGAGCGTGCACGAAGCGATCGCAGTGATCCCGATTCGCGATCCGGCGCGTCACTCGCTCGTGATCGATCAAGTGGAGCCCGGTTATCGGTTCGGCGACACGCTGCTCCGCCCTGCAAAGGTGGTAGTGGCTCGGCTCGTCGCGTAGCAGTCGCGATAAGCTGCGGCATGGCACGTCCGTTCCCTGCTGCGCGTCCTCACGGCCCACTCGAAGCAGTGCTGCCGGACTTGTTCTTCGTTACGGGCGGCATGGCGATGCCCGGGGTCTTGCCGATCCGGTTCAGTCGCAACATGGTCGTGGTGCGTGAGGGCTCGCGCCTCGTGCTGATCAACACGGTACGGCTCGACGACGCCGGCCTCGAAGCACTCGACAAGCTCGGCAAGGTCAGCGATGTGATCCGCCTCGCCGCGTTTCACGGCATGGACGATCCGTTCTACGCCGACCGCTACGGCGCGAAAGTGTGGGCGGTCAAGGGCCAGCGGTACACCACCGGACTCGGCGCGGCCAACGCGGAGACGTATTTCGCGCCGACCGTCGAAATGGAGGCGACGACCGAGCTCCCTGTCGAAGGCGCGAGTTTGTACGTCATCGCATCGGCGCCGCCCGAGGGCTTGCTGGTGCTCGACCGTCACGGCGGCACGATCGTCGCCGGCGATTGCCTGCAGAACTGGGCCGCACCCGACGAGCACTTCAGCTGGCTCGCCCGCATCGCGATGAAGCGGATGAAGTTCATCGTGCCTCACAACATCGGCCCGGGTTGGCTGAAGCAGGGCAAGCCGCCGAAGGAACACCTGCGCGGGATCCTCGACGAGAAGTTCGTGAACGTGTTGCCGGCGCATGGCACGCCGGTGATCGGCGGCGCGGCCGATCTTTATCGCCCCGCGATCGAACGGGTATCGGCGACGAGGTAGCGCGCTACGACGCGGTCTCGAGGCTGGCCGCGCACTTGTCGAGCAGTCGCAACAGCTCGCGGCGCTCGGTCATGGTCAAGCCTTCGAAGCACGCCGCTTCGACTGACTCGAGCGTCGACTCGATCTTCGGGCGCTTGCGGTTTGCCGCCGGGTCCGGCTCGAGCACCCACGCGCGGCCATCAGCTCGATCGCGGACGCGGCGCACGAGGTGCTGCGCTTCCATCCGATCGATCGCGCCGGTCAGCGTCGGGCTCGATAGCGCGAGCAGCGGCAACATCCTGCCCATCGTCATCGGCCCGAGCTC
>CAZDGY010001374.1:0-1585 GCA_964504685.1 uncultured Kofleriaceae bacterium
ACGATCTGTCGGCGGTCCGCGCTCGACTTATCGAAGTGGCAAACGGTGGCGCGCGGGTCGCACTCGGCGTCAGTCGGGCGACGATCTGCGGAAGTGTAGTTGACGGCCCAGCTCTCGACGTCGAAGGCTGGGCGCCGTACCCGCTAGATGTCGGCTTCTGGATCGCACCTGAGCTGACGTAGGTCGCGACCGTACGCACCGACGGAGATCGTCCGTGCGCACGTACGAGTTCCTTGCATCCCACCCGAGCGACGCGTCATGTTGGTGATGCTCGCTTTTTTCTTAGGGAGGTATGCGATGCGGTTAGTCGGCCTATTGGTCTTCTGCTCGTCCCCGATCATCTTCGTCGCGTGCACCGAAGCTCCGCCTTCGACGAGCTCGACGTCGCAAAGCGTGACCGGGCACAACCGACTAGCTGCGAATCGTCTCGCCGCGAATCGTCTCGCCGCGAATCGCCTCGCCGCGAATCGCCTCGCCGCGAATCGCCTCGCTGCAAACCAACTCTAGCTCAACCAGAACGACTCGGGCGATCTGCTTGCAACCGCGGACGGTCGCGATGTGCTCAGCTACGTCGTTAGCTGCGCGGTTCCGAGCACCGAGTCGCTCGTTGCGAACACACAGCAGTCTTGCGCGGTCGACACCGACTGCCAGCCTGATCCGACACTGCCGTTCGCTGGCGTGTGCAGCTAGAACAAGTGCACGTATACGTTCCCGGGCGGCATCGGCCTCGCGCCGCACTGGCTGAACCACGAGCTCGACGACGACGGCAAGGGCTGGATCAGCGCGTGTTTGTTCTCGCGCGTCAACGCGCACGACACGTCGGAAGAGATCTCGCTGCGCGGACCGAACAACGCGCTGACCGTGGCGCCCGACGAGGCCGCGCTTTACGACGTCGAAGAAGGCGCGTTCTACGGCAACCTGTTCACGCCTGAGGATCAACCGATCGACTGGATCGCTTGCGAAGGCGAGGGCCAGGCGTCGGGCGAGTTCGGCGGCCTCGTCGATCGCGATTGCACCGAGCCCGATCCGGCGAACCCCGGCTTCACGCAGTGTGGCTTCATCTATGCCGGGTTCTGCGGCGACTACACGCCGGCGGTCCCCAACCCGCAAGCGTGCGACGAGTTCAGCTCGAACGGCTATTACGAGGATTGCCACGCGACCGCGTCGTTGCTCACGCATCACGGCCACGACCACGAGCACGGCGATCGCGGTCACGACGGCGACGACGATCATCACAGCGACGACGGCGATGACCACGGCCATGATGGCTGTCACCACCAAGGCAACATCACCTATCAACAGGTGATCACCACGTTCGTCACCGACTAAGTTTGCTATCGTTCGCGCGTGGGTATCACGCGGCGAATCCTCGAAGGCGCGCAGTCTGGTTTGTCGCGCCTGACGTCGCTCGTGATCGTCGATGACGAGCCATTGAGCCACGTCGAGGGTGCCGCGCTGCAGGCCGAGCTCACGGCCCGCAAGGCCGCCCGTGCGCGCACGCCGAAGTCACCGCTCGATAACCCGCTCGCGAAGCAAGCGCTCGGCAATCCCGCGGCGCGAGCAACGCGCGAGAAAGCGGCTCGCG
>CAZDGY010001375.1:0-1582 GCA_964504685.1 uncultured Kofleriaceae bacterium
GTAGACGCCCTCGATGCAGATCAGCACGCGGCGGAACGCACCGCGCATCGAGCTGAGGACTTGATCGAGCGCCTGCCAATCGTTGTGCGGGAATGGACGGCGGCGCGCGCCCGACAGCTTGATGCCGCCGAGGATGCTGTCGTGCGCGAGCGCATCGTGCAGCACGAGGTCGCCCGGTCCGACGATGTTGCCGATCACGCTGACGTTCGTCGCGTGGCCGCCGACCATCACGATCGAATCCTCGCAGCCGAGGAACTTCGCGATCGCGAGCTCGAGCTCGCGGTGGAGCGGCTTCTCGCCCGACGCGATGCGCGACGCCGACACCGACGTGCCGTAGCGCTCGACCGCGCCGATCGCCGCGCGATTGACCGCGGGGTCGCCCGATAGGCCGAGGTAGTTGTAGGCGGAGAAGTTGATGACCTCGCGACCCGAGATCGTCGTGGTGTCGTTCGTGACCTTCTCGTGCAGGTTGAAGTACGGGATGTCGAGGCCTGACGACGTGACGTCGGCCATGCGCGCACGCAGCGCCACCGCCTCGGGGAATTGCGCGATGTCGTAGCTCGCGGGATCGATCGCTTCGGCATGGCCGTTGGTCTCGGCGTGGCCGTTGGTCTCGGCGTGGCCGTTGGTCTCGGCGTGGCCGTTCGCATGCCCGTTGCGGTGGCCGTTGGTCGGCTTGGCGACCGCGCTCGGCTGCGCCGCGACGATCGGCTTGAACTGACCTCGCACGCCGCGTAGCTGGGCGACGAGCGTGCCGTTGTCGTCGCGATAATCGATGTGACCGGCGACGAGATCGCCGGCCTGTGCTTCGAGCCGCACGACGCACGTGATGTTCGAGCCCGGGGTGAACGGCGAGAGCACGCGCAGCTCGTCGAAGCCCAGCGGGAGGCCGGCGCGGCCGTGGCGCACGAGCATGAAGTACGCGGCGAGTTGGAACGACGAGTCGACGACCAGGGGATCGATTGCAAAGCCGCCGGTCGTGCACAGGTCGCCTGGACGCGCAGCGCGCACGGTGCCGACGATGTGGCGATCGTCGGTGCCGGCGATCGCGGTGATGCCGCGCAGTCGCGGCCCGTGAAACGTGTGGTGCGCGTAGAAATCGCCGATCGCGATCGGTGGAGCGGTGAGCGCGGTCGGCGCCGGGAGCTCGGCGAGCGGGGCGATCGCTGCGTTCGGCACCGCGCGTGCGCGATACGCGAGGTTGCCGGCAACGTAGAGCTCGACTTCGGTGGTGTCGCGCTCGCGGTGGGCGCGAACATCGACGTCGACGGGACGATCGCCATCGAGCCGGATGCCTTCGATCAGCTCGAGCTGCTTTAGAGCGCAGCGCGTTCCAGTCACGCGTTGCGCGGCGGCGGCGCACAGATCTGCGGCGGAGGCGAGCGGCAGCACCGGCGCGCCGGCGATGCGGTGGTCGCCGAGATACGGATGGGTCGTGAGCGCGAGCCGGATGCGCGCGTGGTCATCGCGAGTCGTCGCGACGTCGTGGCCGACGAGCACTTCGCCCGATGGGCCGGTGGCGGCGAGCTCGCCCATCACCGCGGCGAGCCCGCTCGTATCGTCGAGGAACGTGACGCCGCGC
>CAZDGY010001376.1:0-1582 GCA_964504685.1 uncultured Kofleriaceae bacterium
GGCGGGACGCTCCGCCGGCAAGGCGGCGACATCATCCAGCAGCAGGCGATGGCCGCCGCGCCGATCGCCGTCGGGGCCGCGCTGGTGACCACCGCCGGCCAGCTGCCGGCGAAGAACGTCATCCACGTGCCGACGATGGAAGAGCCCGGCATGAAGATCGGCGCCGAGAACGTACGGCGTGCCGCGCGTGCGGCGCTGATCGCGGCCGACCGTAACGGCTTCAAGGTCATCGCGATCCCGGGAATTGGTACCGACCTCGGCGACGTGCCGGTCGACGAAGCCGCACGTGCGATCGTCGAGGAGGTCCGCGCTCACCGCCGGCCGAACCCAGAAACGATCTACCTCGTCGACATGAACGAGTACATGATCGCCGCGCTCGAGGAAGCCCTGCGCAACGCGCAGGCGAACCTCTAGTTAGCTACTGGGGCGCGACCTCGAACGCGGCGATCCCGAGGATCCAGGTCGTCGACAGCGCGAACGAGTCGGCGGCCATCACGGTCTCGGCTTGGCCGACTTGTTGGTCTTGCACGATGCTGCCGCTGGGCAAGGTCAAGCGCGACGTCCACGTCGCGCCGATGCCGCTCGTTGGCGTGTTGGCGAAGTCGGCGGCGACGATGAAGTCGTTGGGATTCGTAGTCACCCCGGTCGCGGTGGCGAGCGAGCTCGTGCCGGTGTTGCCGACCGCGACGTCGAACGGGTTCGCCGCGACGACGCCGGCGTATTCGAGCACACCGATCTCGGCGTCGGCCGCGGACGCGAAGTCGACCTCGACCATGTTCGTGCCGGGCTGCGCCTCGTGGATCTCCGGCGCGTAGAAGATCGCCTGCGTCATCCCGCCGAACGAGGTCGGGCTGAGCGCCATCGCATAGCCATTGGCGTTGGCGTCGTGGACCGAGGTGATCGCGGGCCCGTTCCAGTTCACGACCAGCACCATGAGATCGCCCGCGTTTTGGAAGAGCGGTATCGGAGCGGTCACCATCGCCGTGCCGGTATTCACCCCGGTGGCCGCCTGGCTGAACGTCACTTTCTGCGCTTCGGCCGCGTCGGCCAACGCCGAGGCGCCGCAATCGATGTGATCGGCGAAGTGGTCCCGCCCGCAGCCTGTAATCAGGCCAAGGACGAGCGCGATCTGTCGCATCAAGTTGACGCTATCACACGGAAAATCTGCGCGTCCGCGCGTTGACCGGCAACCTGGTCGCCATATACTGCGCTCGCTTTGCAGCTCGCCGCGTACATGCCTGCCGGGGTCGCGATCGCGTTCGCGCTCGGCTTCACCTGTCTGTTCACGGCGCTCGCGGTCCTGATCGGCCCGAAGGCGACCAACCCCGACAAGCTCAAGCCGTTCGAGTGCGGTTCCGAGCCGATCGGCTCGCCGCGCGGCCGCTACTCGGTGCGGTTCTATCAGGTCGCGATCTTGTTCCTCGTGTTCGATATCGAGGCCGCGTTCATGTACCCGTGGGCGATCCTCTACAAGCAGCTGTCGACCGTGACGACCGTCATCAATGGCGTCAGCGTGACCGGGGTCAGCGTGTTCGGGTTCGTCGAGATGCTCGTGTTCGTCGCGATCCTCGTGGTCGCCCTC
>CAZDGY010001377.1:0-1580 GCA_964504685.1 uncultured Kofleriaceae bacterium
GCGATGCGCTACCACCGGCGGTGGCGGCAGCGCGGTCTCGACCCCCGCATCGGCAGCGAGCCCTGCGGTGCTGAGCGGGCCAGATGCGGCGAGCGGCGACAGCCCGAGCTCCGCTGGCGTCATCCGCTGCACCGAGCCGGTCGTGCGCAACGCCGGCGCTCTCCCCGTCTTGTTGCGCGGTGCGGACTTCATCAAGTCGGCGAGGTTGACGACGCGCGACACCTCACCGATCTCGAGGTTGTCCTCGTCGGGCTCGGCTTCCTTGACCGCTGCGATTTCTTGCGATGGCGTGCGGACCGGAGGTTGCGGCGGCGCCCAGCCAGCTGGCGCCCGCTGAGCCGCGGACTTGGCCTCGATGGATTCGAACCGATCGAACGCGCGCTTGGTCGCCACCGGCTCGGCCGTGGTGGAGACCTCGTCGTTGAACGCGGGTGACTCGACTTGGGTCAAGCCTTCCAATGCGGTCTCGCTCGAGTCGCTCGCATCGAACGCAGCCGCGAGTGCTTGGCCGCCCGGGCTCAACCCCGGCTTCGTTGCTCCGCGCGCAGGCGTCGGCGATTTCGCGCTGACCGGCGCGGGCGCCGACTTCAGGATCGCCGGCTCGGGCTTCGCCGCGACTTTCGGGACAGGCTTCGAATCGTTCGCCTTCTCGATCGGCTTCGTGTCGAGCTTGGGGACCGAGCCCGGCACGTTGATCGCTTTGAGCGCCGCCGAGCCATTCGTGCGTGCAGCGACCGGCGTCACCGACGGTTGCGGCTGACGCGCGACGGCCCCGGTGCCGCTGGGCGCCGCCTTGATCGCGCTCGGCGCGGGCATCGTCGAGATCGGCTCACTCGCGATGCCCTTCTCGAGCTGCGCCATCGTCGCTGCGAACAACGCCTTCGGTTCTTCCTCGACCTGCGGCTGCGCCGCGACGCCCATCCGGCTGCCAGCGCGCGGCAACGGCGGGGGCTTTTGCGCCGGCAGCGGCTTCTTGCGCAGGCCGCGGAAGTGGCTGACCTTGTCGACCGGCAGCCAGTCGTCGAAGCCCTCGCTCCAGCAATGCAGGTCAGCGTCCCACGCCTTGCCCGCGACCCAGCGCTGCGCTTCGGCGAGCGTGAACGGCCCCGACTGATCGCCGTCGACCGAGACGTACCACTCCTCTTCGAGCGCAGGCGGTGGCTTTGCCGCAGATGCGGGCTTGCCGTTGCGCGCGGCGGGCAACGTCTGTTGCGCGAGCGGCGCGGCGGTGGTCGGACGGTTGCGACGACTCGACGGCTCGTCACCACCGGCTTCCGCGGCGGCTTCCATGCCTTCGCGAACCGTGATGACGTTCGCGCAGTTCTTACAGCGGATCTTTAGGATCTTGCCGCGAACGCGGTCGTCCCCGATCGAATATCGGGTCTTGCATCGGTCACACAGGAACTTCACGGCGCGGCCTTAGGGCTCCCCCTTAGACACGACTGCGCAGAAACATCGGGCGCGATGCGGCACGGACCATGATTGTGCCCAAAAAGAGCAGTCCTCGCAAAGGGGTAGACCTCGTTGCGATCGCCGGCGGGCCGGGCGATCGGGCGATCGCTACTTCGCAGCGGGAAGAT
>CAZDGY010001378.1:0-1578 GCA_964504685.1 uncultured Kofleriaceae bacterium
TCTGGATGCCCATCGCGACGCGCTTCTTCTGCTTGGCCTCGGTCTCTTCGGTGAGGATCTGATCGAGGAAGTCGAGGTAGGTCGGCTCGGCGCGGGCGGCTTGCGACAGGATGCCGTCGAGCCGCTGCGCGACCGCACCCAGTCGCAGCTTGAGCAGTCGCTCCTCCACACGCGCTCGGATGATTTCGGTCATGCGGCACCGCCGATGCAGTCCGCGTAGTCCGCGAGGCTGCGCCCGATGGGCGAGCTCGCAACCACCTCGGCATCGTCGCGCGTGCGAAAGATGCCGTCGAAGTGGCGCGGATCGGTCACGCGCTGATGCGGCTCGGCGTGCCGGCGATGGCGCGCCACTTCGATCCGTCCGTCGAAGATGACGACCTCGTGCTCGGCAACGAGTACATCCACCGTGCAACGCACCAGCCGATGCGGAACGCTGTAGCGAATCGTATCGATGTCGACGAAACAGTCGGTCGCGACTCGTCGGCTGACCCGACGCTCGCGCACCGGCATCACAGACGATGGTAGCGGCAGCAACGCGGCGCGCTCCTCGCGGTCGAATCGATCGCACGGACGCTCGTGCGTCGTGCCATGGACGCGCTGATCGGCGCCGACGATCCACTGCTCGAGATGAACCTGCAGCGCCGCAAAGCTCGTGAACGATAGCCCAGCGATCGCATTGCGCTTGACGTAGCCGACCCCGGACTCCGTCTTGCCTTTGGTCCGCGCGCGATACGGTCGGCATGCGGCCACGGCGACGCCCCAGTCTTTGCAGAACGCGGCGAACGCAGGATGTACACGCACGGTGCCGGACTCGCGATCTTCACCGACGACAAGTGCGCCTGCGCGATCGATCAAGATCTTACGCGTCACGCCACCGAACGCGCGAAACGCGCCGGCAAGCCCCTCTCGCCAATCGTCCTGGCGCTGACTCAGCGATGCGCGCACGAAGATCCGTCGCGAATAGCCGAGCACTGCAACGAACAAATGCACTTTGGTGCGCGTGCCGGCGATGACGATCCACTTTTCGCCGAAGTCGATCTGCATCTGGTGCCCGGGCGCGGTCTCGAATCGCACCGTCGCGACCTCGGCCGCGCGCTTCGCTTGGCGATGCGGTGCGAGCACGCGCTGCAACGTCCGCAGCGGCACATCGACGTCCTGCTCGGCGAGCAGTCGCTGCACGACGACGCTATTGCCCGCCGCTGCACCGTCGAGCAACGAACACGCAGCCTCGCGGTGTGCCGCATCGAGCGTCCACGCGCCTGGTCGCGTCTGCGTCTCCGCAGCCGCGCCCTCGCGCAGGTATCGCCGCACGCTATTGCGCGCCATGCCGAGCTCGCGAGCGATCCGCTTGCTGCCCCAGCCAATCGCTGCGAGCGCTCGCAGCTGCACTACGATCTCAGGATCCACCATCGGGACCGTGAGCGTCGCCCTCTCGTTTCTTGCCGTCTGATCCATCGCTTACCCTCCGGAGCGGAGGGTTCAGTTTTAGTGGCGCGAAGGGGTCAGTTTACGTGGCGCCTGACATCTTCGGCCGGCGCGACAGCGGGACGTCCCGTTGGAAGGATCGCTTCGCTAATT
>CAZDGY010001379.1:0-1578 GCA_964504685.1 uncultured Kofleriaceae bacterium
CGCGCGCTCTCCGAGCGCGGTGCCCCATCTTTGATTCATCGCGGACCGCGTCGGTCCGCCGGGTCGGCGGGGAGGCGGTGCTCTGGCGAATCGACGGTGATGTCGCGGTGCCAGCGCTCCCGGCGCCCCAGCAGGCGGTCACGGCCTGGGTCGAGCAGCTCGCGCTCCCCGATCGCGATGGCCGAGTGCGCGAGGACGCGTTCGAGACCGACGTCGATTTCCTCGACCTGTGGGACCGCGCCGGTCGGGCTCCGCTGCCACGCGCGCCCGCGCGCGAGTGGCTGGCCGCGATGGTGCACCCGACGATGCCAGTGTTCCGCGCGGCGGCTGGGCCGGAGTGGCTGTACCTCTGGCAGACCGCGGCGGCGATCGGCCTCGCACATTCCGAGCCAGGCTGGGACGGCACCGACAAGCGCGCGGCGCTGCTCGCCGTGCTCGGCGGCGAGCTCGACTGGCCGATCGCGGCGGCGATCCGGGTTGCGGCCGAGATCGCGGTGCGCGAACCGGCTGCCACCGCCGAGCTGCGCGACGTGCTGACACAGCTGACTCACGTCGTGCCCGATCAGCCGAATGGCGCGATCACGCGCACGCTGGCGCTCGCGTTGTCGATCATTCCCTACGTGCATCGAGAGGCGATCGAGCGATTGAGCGCGCACGACGCCGAGCCGAGCGACGACGCTGAGCAAAGCGACGACGCCGAGCCGAGCGACGACGACGAGCCAGACGACGGCGAAGCCGACGACCCACCCGAGCCGCCGCCGCGCGCGAAGCCGTGGTGGCGGTTCTGGGGTCGGTAACCGACGAGATGTCGCCGCGGTCCGCGAGGCGTCTACGAAGACGTCGCGTCGTCGCCTCGCGCGCGCACGGTCGAGTGATGGAAGCCGAGGCGGGTGTCGGCGAAGCGGCCGAGGTGCTTGTAGAACTCGCGCATCGGCGGGAACGCGATGCGGCGATGGACCGCGAGCTCGGGGTAGCGATAGACGATCACCTCGTTGAGCCCGCGATGTGCGGACAGCAAGAACCGCTGGTCGGGCGACATGCCGAGGCCATAGCTGCCGTCGAGCATGCTCCCGCCCGCGATCCGGATCGCCTTGATGAACCAGTGCGTCGCGTTCGGCAGGTTGATGCGCGACGCGACCTCGACCAGGTTACCGACGCCGGCGCGCCAGCCGCGCAGCTGATCGCGCGGTCGCGGTCGCTCGCTGATCCACTCCACGTGCGTGAAGTCGTCGATCCGCACGCGGGCGAGCACGCTCGCGGCGGGGCCGTTGTAGAGCACCTCGTCCTCGGTAACGACGACGTCCGACGTCAGTGCGCCGGGCTGGTCCTTCGCGACCGCGAGGTGGCGAGTGACGCGCGCACCGGCGACATCGATCTCGAACAGGTAGTTCTTGAAGTGCGCGATCGCGTACTCGGTGAAGTCGCCGTCCTGCGGGATGCAGCGCTGGGTCGGCGCATAGCAGACGTCGCGCGTCGGATGCACGCCGAGGTGCCACACCGTCGCCGGCAGCGCGACGACGCGGGCGGTGGCGGTCTCGAGATCGAAGATCCCTAGCTGGTTCGCGAACTGTCCCGCGA
>CAZDGY010001380.1:0-1574 GCA_964504685.1 uncultured Kofleriaceae bacterium
TTGTCGAGGTCTGGGTGGAGTGAGTCCCCAGGGTCTGTTGTCCCCACTGATGAAACTATGCGGATCCGTTCGCACCGCGGTGTGGTCGCAAACAGCGACAGCGTGGCGCGCCCCTTGCTCTTAATGCCTCAATTGTCCAAGGAGCCTTCGATGATTCGCCCTAGTGCCATTCTCGCTGTGTCGGTCGTCTCCGCCCTCGCGCTGGTCGGATGCGGCAACAAGAACGGCGCGACGAGCTTGTGCACCGAGGTCCCGCCGCCAGCGGCGTGCATGGTCGCGTGCGACCCTGCGCCGGGCGCGGCCGCGACATGCCCCGCCGGCTTCTACTGCGATCCCGATGGCCACTGCGATGCGCAATGCACGCAAGGCGGCGGTCAGTGCGGCGACGGTACGTGCACCGCCGACGGCATCTGCGACCCGAACCCGGGCGGTGGCGATGGCGGCATCGACGCCGCGTGCCCCGACGTCCACTTCACGCCGACCAAGACGACGCCCTCGATCGATCTCGTGCTCGATCGCAGTGGCTCGATGTCGATGAACGACATCAGCCCGTCGCGCTTCGAGGCACTGCAGAACGGCTTGTTCGGCAACGACAACGGCAGCACCACCGCGACCGGTGCAGTCACCGCGACGCAGGCCAACGTCTACTTTGGCGAGATCATGTTCGCCGGCGATCAATCGCCGTGCACCGATCCGTCGGGCAACACGCCGGGCACGCTCGGCATCGCCGGCTTCTCGACCGGGCGCGCGCTCAACAACGCCGCGATGCTGGCGACGCTGACGGAGGGCGACCAGCCCAACGGCGGCAGCACGCCGACCGCATCGGCGATCGACATGGCGATCGCTGACTTCGCCGCGACCCCGCCGCCGTCCGGCTCGCCCCCGATCATCCTCCTCGCCACCGACGGCCAGCCGAACTCGTGCGGTAACGGCGGCGGCAACGGCCCGTCGATCACGGAAGTGAAAAACGCCTACGCCGCGGGCATCCAGACGTTCGTGATCGGCCTCGCGGGCATCGCGAACCAGTATCTACAGGACGTCGCGAACGCCGGTACCGGCGTGGCGACCGGTCAGAATCCGGGCTGCACCGGATGCTCGCCGTACTACACCGCGGACAATGCGGCGCAGCTCTCGACCGGTCTCGACGCGATCATCAACGGCGTGCTGTCGTGCAACCTGACGATCAGCGGCAACGTCGATCCGGCCCACGCGTCCGAGGGTACGGTCACGTTCAACGGCATGATGCTGATGTACGGCACCGACTGGACCGTCAACGGCACGTCGCTCCAGCTGCTCGGCCAGGCGTGCACGAACTTCAAGAACGCGGTCAACCCGACGCTCGACGCGCAGTTCCCCTGCGGCGCGATTATTCAGTAGAGACGGATCCGAAATACTTCAGGTTCCCCGTTCCGGTTCCTCGGTTCCCTATTCTCCGGAAATAGTGAACAGGGGAACCGAGAAGCTGAGTTGGGAATTACTTCTGGCCGAGCGGCCGGGCCATCCGCAGCGCGCGCTGGCCGCGGTCGTAGGTCGCCGAGCCATCGACCACCGTGAACCCGGTCCGCGCGTAGAGC
>CAZDGY010001381.1:0-1573 GCA_964504685.1 uncultured Kofleriaceae bacterium
AAGAAACCCAAGCGTTACGCCGGCAAGCCGGCCGCGTACGTTGGCGGCTGCCCCCCGGACGCGATGCAGTCCCCGGCTGTCGGCGAGGCGATCGCTGCGGAGAAAAAGCACCGACTGCCGAAGGCGCGGCTGTTCACGTCGGCGATTCGCGTGTTTATCGTGCCCGATGTCGTCTGGGGTGCCCTACCCGACAGGGCCGGAGTTTTAGACGCCTACATCCCAGCGGCCACGAAAGCGCTCGAGGTTCGTCAGCGAGTTGTCGCCGGCGAGGGCGTGGAGCTCGTGTTCTGCGGGCGCTGTATAACGAACCTCGAGAACATGCGAATCGCGGACGCGAAGCGCGTCGCGGCATACAAGGCCAGTGGCAACTGGCCACCCGGTTCGTTCCAGGCCGCGATCAAGCGCTCGAGATCAGCGGGCACCAAACCCGGTCGCATGCCGATCGGCGTTGCCGTTGGCCCCGGCGTCGTGCTCGATCGGAGCTCGACGAGCGGCGGCAGTGGCTCGATTCGAGAGCGTAGCGGTGACGAGCTCAAGCGTCCGCCGTCCGCCGCGATCGGCTGGAAAGATCCGTCGAAGTCGGCGATCGATCCGCGTCAGGTTCGCTCCGACGTGCGACTCGCCGCCGCGGCCGATCGGCTCGCGCGTCGCGTCAAGGCGGACAACCGGGCGAAGCGCAAGAAAGCCAAGCGCTAGCTGTCAGATCCGCCGCTCGCCGGCGTCTTGCCTAGCATGAAGCTGATATCGGAATCCCACGTCGACCACGGTCTATCGCAGCGCCAGCTCTCGCTCGTTCTCGAGCGGTTCGGCGACCACCGCGCGTTTTTTGCGTCAACCTTCGAGCTGCCGCCGGGGTACGGCGACGCGCCGTGTGCGCTCGTCGGTCCGGCAGCCGGCGACGCCGCTGTCGCCGACGCCGACGCTTACATCGCTCGTCGCGGCGATCGCCGGTGGCTGTCGCGCTGCGTGGCGCGCCCCGAGCTCCCTCGCACGCGTATGATCACCGTCATCGGCGGCCCGCACGGCGACGAGCCGTGCGTGCTTTACACGGTCTACGGCGGACCGCAGGCGCCGCGCGAGCCGGGCGATCTCGAGCTCGAGCTCCGGTCGGCGGCGGCGGATCGAGTCGCCGGGCTGCGCGCCAAGCTCGCCGAGTCGATCGCGTTCTGGGCCGTGCACGCGCTCGCAGTGGTCGACTGACTGCGCCAACCTGTCACACTTACCGCTTCGCCGCAGCTCGCGCGCGCCGGCCGCCGCCCCGTTTCCCCGCCTTCGGCGTTTGAATCTCATTCCGGGCCCGCCATCGCGTCAGGCGAGCCATCACACGCCGCTCGCGCTTGGTCGGCTTGAGCCATCCAGCGCAACGCTTCGCCAGCGGCACACACACGCGATTCCCAACGTTGAATCCACGCGAAGCCGACACGCACGAGATGACCGTCACGACGGCACCACGAGACCCGACGCCTTCGCCTTGAGTAACTCGATCAGGATCTGATCGATCGTGCCGCCGGGAAGCGATTGCTGCAACGCTTCGACGATTGCCTTCGCGTCGAACGCGAACATGTCCCTCGCG
>CAZDGY010001382.1:0-1572 GCA_964504685.1 uncultured Kofleriaceae bacterium
TCATGAAGAAACCGGCTTGAACGTTGATGCCGCGATGCGGATCGCCGAAGTGATAGCCGCCGTACGCCTCGGAGATGTAGCGGTACGCGTCGGCGAGGTCCCACTGACCGCGCGCCGGCGATGCGTCGTTGCGCGGTGTCGTCGTCGACAGCTGGCCGAACTGGGTCATCAGCCGCATCTGGACGTTGTCGTAATGAAAGTCGCCGCCGACGCCGAGCTGGGTCAGCTGGTTCTCGCCCGAGCGCCACGCTTCGGTCGAACCGCCGATCGTGTCGTCCTTGGGGTGGTTGAACGAGTAGTGGAACACGTCGTCGATGCGGAACTCGCCGGTGAACGCCGGCGTGTCGATCACCGGCTTGTGCGTGCGCGCGCTACCCGACTGCCAGGTGAAGTCGGCGAACGTGAACGGATCGAGCTCCTCCGGCACGGCCGGCGCGGCGACGGGAGGCGCGACCGGCGCGATCGGCGCGGTCGCGACCGGCGGCGGTGCGGCTGGAGTCGGCGCAGGCTCGGGCGCAACCGGTGCGGGACCGGGATCGGCCGGCGCAGGATCTGCGGGATTTGCGGGCTGGGCGGTGGCGACAGATGCGAGCGACACCGACAGAAGCAGCGCTAGAGCGATATGACGGAGCATGGCGACCGGCGTGTGCAGTGCCCGTGCCGATCGCGAGCCTCGTCATGTCGCGGCGTTGGCCTACGCGTGACGACTCGCAAGGCATCTTGCATGGTCACCCGTTCCGGGTCGGGCAACTTGCATGACGCGACGCGATCAACGCGCCGCAGTCACAGCCGCAAGGTCGCGTTGAGCACGAGCCGATCGTCGCTGCGCACGAGATCGGGCGTGAACATCGCCTGCGCGGCCGCATCGACCGGCGGCAGCCCGTTCGGACCGGTGATCCCGCCATGGCCGCTGAAGAACGGTTGGTTCGCGTCGCGGTGCGAGTACTCGAGCCGGGTCAGCAGCCACGAGCTCGGCCAGTAGTCGAGCGTCACCGAGGCGCCGCCGACGACGAGCTTTCCGGTACCGGGCCACACATAAGGTGAGCCGACCGGGAACTTCGACGTGATCGCCTGGGTTTGATCCGCGAAGAAGTCGATCCGGACGCCGGTCTTCCACCGCTCCGACCACTCGATGTGATGCGCGAGTGACACCCCGCCCATCCATCCCGACGGCGCGTTGCCGCGATGCTCGTGGCCGGCGTCGGCGACGAGCGAGAACGCGAGCGAGCGCGGAACGCACGAGTCCCCGCCCTTGTAGTAGCGAACTTGCAGGTTGTTGTCGGTGTACAGCCGCAGCGAATCCGGATCGCCTTCGGCTTCGCGGCCCGCGTAGAACGAGTTGACGAGCGAGAGCCACTCGCGCGGCCGCCAGTTCCACAAGTAACCGCCGGCCCGGGTCTCGTGCCACTCGCCGAACGTCTGCCAACCGTTGACCAACCACAGCTCGAGCTTCATCCGCTGGGTGAGCATCAGCTGGCCGCGAAACCCGAAGAAGTAGTACGGCGTGAAGTCCGACATGAACGCGTGGTTGTAGGCCCAGTTCTCCTCGGGCAAGTAGCTCTCGAGCCCGAC
>CAZDGY010001383.1:0-1565 GCA_964504685.1 uncultured Kofleriaceae bacterium
ATGATCGCGAGCGACCTCACGCCTGGTGGTAGCAGCGCTACTTCCAGAACGCCAGCCGGTTGGGCCGCGTCGGCGACGGCGGCACGGCGCCCGCGATCGCCGCGAGCTCGGCAGCGATCGTCGCGAGCGCGGCGACGTCGTTGGTCGCCAGTGCGCTCGCGAGCCGGTCGCCGACTGGCGCGACCGAGGCGGCGAGCGCGGTCAGGCCGACCGAGCGAACGTCTTCGAGCCATTCGAGCAGACGCTGGCGCAAGCGATGCCGTTGCTGCAGGTCCGACGCCGCGCCCAGCGCACGGGCGAGCTCGGACAGCTGCGTCAGGTACGGACCGGCATCGACCGTCGGGTCTACCGTCGCCGCGCTCGAGTCTTTCGCGAGGGCGAACGGCGGCATGGACGGCGCTGGCGGCGGAGCCGGTGAACGCGGAGCGAACGCCATCATCTTCGTCGCGCGCGCGGGTTGCGGAGGCGAGCTCGTCGGTCGTCCTTGCGCGATCGGCGCCAGCGGCGCAGGCGCCGCCATCGACGGCGGAACCATACGTGCCTTCGATGCGTGAACCGCGCGACCGCCGCCGCGACTCCGCTCCTGCTCCTGCTCCTCCGGCGGTCCCCACCCGGCCGGCGCGTCGACCGATTGCACGATCGTGCGCACGCGACCTCCGGCGTTCACCACTTCGCTGCGATCGACCGCGAGGAACGCGGTGAATCGCGACAGCACGCCGTAACGCTTCGACAACGCCACGATCGATGCGGCGATCGCGTCGCCGGGAATCGCAGCATAGCGATCTTCGAGATCGCGAATCTTCGCGCGCGCCCAACTCGCCGCGACCCAACCGGTGTCGCCCGGATTCGCAGTGCGCTCGACGCGCTGGAGCAACGGACCATCGAGCTTCGAGCCGACGACCTCGAGCGAGGCGTCGTTCGGCGCGACGCCGTGGTAACGCCCGCAGATCGTCAGCGGCGCGCCGGCGTAGAGATCCGAAAGCTTGGTCGGCGCGATCGAATCGGTATCGATCGCGAGGTTCGACGCGCGCAGCGCGAGCTCGGTCACGACCGGCGTGCCGATCCGGCGGTGAACCTTCGCCATCACGACATCGAGCCGATCCTCGGACTCGACGAGCTCGCACATGCCACCGCCCGCGCCGGCGAGGCGACGCAAGAACGCCGCGTTGACCGCTTGGTCGATGCCGAGCGAGAACATTCGCACCGATCGTAGGCTCGGCGCGATCACGCGCAGCATCTCGTCCTCGTTACCGACCTGACCGTCGGTGACGAGCACGACGACACGCGACCGATCATCCGTGCCGCCGTCGAGTAGCGCGACGGCTTTGCGCAGCGGCTCCAACATCTCGGTGCCGCCGTCGGCGTCAACTCCTGCGAGCGCTTCGACCGCGCGAAACCGCGCGCGATCGGTCGCAGGTTCGAGACGCTCGCCGGGCACGAACTCTGATTCGGTGCTGAACGCGATCGCACAGAACCGATCGCGCGACGTCAACGAATCGATCATCCGCGCGACCGCGCGCCGCGCCGCGACCATCTTCCAACCCTGCATGCTGCCGGAGCGATCG
>CAZDGY010001384.1:0-291 GCA_964504685.1 uncultured Kofleriaceae bacterium
CAGGCCGTCGCGACACCCGAGGAGCTAATCGAGCGTGTCGAGCTCCAACGCGTGGTCGCCGGCGAAGTGCTCGCGCTTACCGAGCCGTATCGATCGACCGTGTTGCTGCACTTCTTCGAGGGGCTGACGAGCGCGCAGATCGCACTCCGACTCGAGATTCCCGACGGCTCCGTCCGCCGCCGGCTCAAAACCGCGCTCGATCAGCTGCGCGTGCGGCTCGCGGCTCGCGATGACCGACCGAAACGCGGCTGGCTCGCCGCCCTCGCGCCACTCGCAACGCCGCCGACGCAC
>CAZDGY010001384.1:301-1562 GCA_964504685.1 uncultured Kofleriaceae bacterium
GGTTCCACCTTCGACCGTTGTGGGAGCCCTCATCGTGAAAAAGATCATCGCGGTTGTTGTCGTGCTCGTCCTCGTCGTTGCCGGGGCATTGATGTGGAAGCGACACGGCGACGCGCCTAGCTCGGCGCCTGCCATCGCGACCTCGGGATCGCAATCTCGAGCCTCGACTGCCGATCGTCGCGCGCTCGATCACGTCCCCGAGTGGGCGCTCCAGGCGAACGCTCCCGAGCGCAAGATTGCTGGTCACGTCGTGACCGCCGGCGCACCCGTCGCCGGCGCGAGGGTGCGGATCGGGCTCCAGATCGGCGAAGATCTCGTCCAGCCGGTCGCCGAGGTGATGTCCGCCGCCGACGGCTCGTTCGATTTCGGCACGCGGCCTGCGGCGCAGTTCACAGTAACCGCGCAAGCCGACAATCACGCCTCTGCATCGATCGCGGTAAGCGCTGCCGATCCGCACGCGAAAACGGATCAGCTGGTCTTGCTGCTCGGCGATTGCCGGTCGCGCATGTCCGGCACGGTCTCCGATGCCTCGGGCGGTCCCATCTTGAAGGCTCACCTCTCGATCGACCTCGCGAGTGCCGACTCCGACGCCGGTGGCCACTACGCGATCTGCCTTGCGCCGCGTGAAGGGCTCGATGTGCCGACCGCGTTCGTGCGCCTCGAAGCAGATGGCTACGGCACGACGATCGAGCGCGTGGTGGTGACCGGCTAGCTACATCAGGACTTCGTGATGGTGCCGGAGTCTGTGCTCGTCGGCCGCGTCGTCACCACAGACGATCATTCGGTCGCGGGTGCGCGGGTGATCGCAGAGCCCGATGCGATCGAGATCCCTCACCACGTGACGAGCAACTGGGCCGAGAGCGACGGTGATGGACACTTCCGCATCAGCGGTCTCGCGCCCGGCAAATTCCACGTGTCGGCGACCGCGCGCACGCTCGGTGCCTCTGTGCCGGTCGTCGCGATCGCGCGAGCGACCATCACGTCGAAAGAGCTGCGGATCGTGGTTTCTCCCCTCGCGCGTGTCAGCGGTCGCGTCGTCATGAGCGACGCGGCGGTCGCGGGGGCTCGCGTCGTCGCCGCACGTTCCGGTCCCGGAGAGCCGTCGGGTCCGGCCGCGTTCTCCCAAAGCGATGGCACGTTCACGCTCGACGGCGTGCCATTCGGCATGGTCACGCTTTCCGCCAGCCCGTTCTCGGTCAACACGCCGAAGACGCTCGACGTCAAGCGAGCGCAGATCGAGGGTGTGGTGCTGGATGTCGGC
>CAZDGY010001385.1:0-1559 GCA_964504685.1 uncultured Kofleriaceae bacterium
CGGGTATCGCCGAGCACGCGCGCCAACTGGCGGAGGACCTCGTCACCTGCGGGGTGGCCATAGGTGTCGTTGAACAGCTTGAAGTTGTCGACGTCGAGCATGAGCAGCGACAGCGGCAGCCCACTGCGTTGACTGCGTTCGACCTCGAGCGCGATCCGCTCGTGAAAGTGGCGGTGGTTGTACAAGCCGGTCAAGCCGTCGGTAACCGCGAGCTGGGCGAGCCGAGTGTTCGCTTCGGCGAGCTCGTGGGTCCGCTCGTGGATCTTCGCTTCGAGCTCGCGGTTCATCTCGAGCAATGCCTGATTCTTCGACGACAGCGACGCGATCAGCTGGCGGTTCTCGTTCGCGAGCCGGTACTGGCGCAGCAGGCTCTCGACCGCGAGCAACAGCGCGGTCTCGTCCCACGGCTTCGCGATGTACTGGTTCAAGTGTGCGCGGTTGATCGCATCGATCACCGCATCGAGACCGGCCTGCCCGGTCAGCAATATATTCGTGGTCGCCGGCAGCCGGCGATCGACGATCTCGAGCAACTCGACGCCCTTCATGCCGGGCATGATCTGATCGGCGATCACGATCGCGATCTGCTCGTCGTCGCGGGCGAGCTCGTCGAACAACGCGACCGCCTCGTCGCCGGAGCGCGCGGTCAAGATCTGACACTCGTGACCGAAGCGCGCGCCGAGCTGAGCGCGCAGCACGCGCAACACGCCCTCTTCGTCGTCGACGCAGACCACGACCTCATTGCGCGTGGCCGCCATTAGCGCGCTCTCACCGGTAGGCGAACCTCGAAGCAGGTCCGCCCCGGGCTCGATTCGCAGCGCAGCTCGCCGCCGTGCTTGGCAACGATCTGGCGCGCGATGCCTAACCCGAGACCGGTACCCTCGCCTTTCGGCTTGGTCGTGAAGAACGGCTCGAAGATCCGGGGCAGCGCATCGGCGGGCACGCCCGGTCCATCATCGATGACGCGGACAACAGCGGCGTCGCCCTCGAGCGTCGTCTCGATCGCGATCGAGCCCTTCCCCGCGAGCGCTTGCTGCGCGTTCTGGATCAGATTCGTCCACACCTGGTTAAGCTCGTCGACAAACACCGGCACATGCGGCAGAGCACCGTAGCGGCGCTCGACGACGATATCACGCAGCGCGTGGTGCAACAGCGTGAGCGTGGTCTCGAGCCCGTCGTGTAGATCTGCCTCGATCCGGGTCGGTTCCTGATCGAGGTGCGAGTAGGCCTTGAGCGCACCGACGATGCGCTGGATCTGGCCGATCGCGTGCCGCACGGTCGAGGTCGTCCGCTGCAAGTAGACGTGATCGGTAAGCGCGGCAACGACTTTTGGCGCGAGTGCGCGTTCGTCGCCGAGCGCGGCAAGCAGCGCTGCAGCGTCAGAGACGGTCGCGCCAAGATCCGCGAGCTCCGACGCGATCGTCATCGGCTCGGCAAGCGGTGCGAGCACGCTCGCGAGCGCTCGCGCCGCTTTGCGCGCATCGAGACCAGACGGCAGCGGGCGCTCGGCGAGCACCGGCGAAGCCGACGCGATGTAGTCGGCGATCACGCGCAGATCGGAA
>CAZDGY010001386.1:0-1558 GCA_964504685.1 uncultured Kofleriaceae bacterium
GGTTCCAGACGGCGGGACGAACCCACCGTCTATGAAGTTACCTAGGGCCTGCACGCGGGTAATAGACCACAAAAGCGGTCGCAAAGCCGGTCCGAGGCATTTGGGGACGAGGTGCGGCGAGAGGGTAAAAAACTGTGGTAACAAGCGGCTCTAGATGGCCTCGCTGGTGTTCCTCGCAGGTCCGATCGCCGGCCGGCGGTACAGACTCGGCGAAGGCGAGTACGTGATCGGACGGCGCTCCGACTGCCAGATTTTCGTACCCGACATGCGGGTGTCGCGACAGCACGCGCGGCTGTGGCGCGAGGGCGAGGGCTGGACGCTCGAGGACCTCGGCTCGAACAACGGCACATTCATCAACGGCCAAAAGCTGAAGAAGGCGACCGCGATCCGCAACGACGACGAGATCACGATCGCGAACAACAAGATCCGAGTCGAGTCGCAGGACTCGTCGGCCGAGGGCCGGTTCCCCGAGGGCAACGTCACGATCGTCGACGTCACGGGCCAATCGCTGATCCGATCGCGCGAGGAATCCGGCCTGGTCAAGCTGCCGATGGTGTCGTCGGGGCTGCAGAGCCTCGCCGATCAGAAAGCCGTGCGGTTGATCGAGCGCAAGCTCGACGCGTTGACCCAGATCTTGTCGGCGACCGCCGCGTCGGGCAGTGCCGAGGAGCTCCTGACCAAGCTCGTCGACGCGCTGCTCGAGCTCTATCCGCAAGCCGATGACGTCGGCGTGCTCGTCGAGGACGAGCGCACCGGCGAGCTTCGCGTCCAAGTCCAGCGCCACCGCCGCGCGCAGAGCCGGCCAGACGCCAGCGGTGAAGTCTCGCCCTACGGCGGCGACCTGCGCGTGCCCGGCACGATCATCCAGCACGTCGTCAGCGATGGCCGCGGCGTGCTGCTCGGCGAGAATCCCGATTCCGACGAGGAGCCGATCGGAACGCGCATGGGCGCACCGATCATCTACGCTGGCGCGCACTACGGCGTGGTCTACGTCGAAAGCCTGACCCAGTCGTTCCGGCAAGAGGACGTCGATCTGCTGCAGACGATCGCAAATCAGGCCGGCTTGGCGATTCACGCCACGCGGGTCGCGGTCCAGCTCGCGCGCCGAGAGCAGCTCGACCGCGATCTGCGCGTCGCGCGTCAGATCCAGCGCAGCTTGTTGCCAGCGAATGTGCCGCAGGTCGTCGGCCTCGACTTCGCGGTCCACTACGAGCCCGCGTATCAGATCGGCGGCGACTTCTACGACTTCATCTGGCACGACCCGTCGCACTTGGGCCTCGCGGTCGGCGATGTCGCCGGCAAAGCGATCAGCGCGGCTCTGTATATGGCGCGGTTGACGTCGGAGTTGCGGTCGCGCGCTGCGATCGCACGAACCCCCGCGCGACTACTCCGTCGGGTCAACAGCGAGATCGCATCGCTCGGCGACGATGGGATGTTCGCGACGCTCGTCTACTTGATCTACGACCTCGAGAATCGCAGCCTGGTGTTCACGAACGCCGGCCATTGCGTGCCGCTGTTGCGGCGCGGCGATCGGGTGTTCCCGTTGCAAGCCGAACGG
>CAZDGY010001387.1:0-1556 GCA_964504685.1 uncultured Kofleriaceae bacterium
GCTGGTCGATCTCGTCGAGATCGACGCCGACGTCGGTGAGCACGTCTTTCGCCGCGACGGGGTCTTCGGACACGAGCTCGAGCGCGACGCGGATGCGCGCGAGCGGGGTGCGCAGCTCGTGCGAGACATCGGCCATCAGCTGGCGCTGCGACGCGAGTAACGCGGCCGTGCGATCGGCCATATCGTCGAACGCCGAGCCGACTTGGCCGAGCTCGTCATCGCGTTGCAGTTGTGCGCGCGCTTCGGTATTGCCGCCGCCGAATTGCCGCGCCGCATCCGCGAGCCGACCGAGCGGACGAACGAGGCCGCGCGAAAACCACAGCGAGGCCGCGCCCGCGACGACCAACACGCCGGCCGCAAGCTCGAGTAACAGCCCCCACGGGCGACCCGGGTCGTCCGGTTCGTACACGCCGAACACCGTGCCATCGTCGCTGCGCACCGCGATCCGGCCCCAGCTGAGCGCCCACTTTTCGTCGCCGGCGAGCGTGCGTCGCTCTTCTTCGGAAGGCGGTTGGAGCGCGTCGCTCGTCGAGTTCAGCACGTTGTCGTGCTTATCGAACATCGTCAACTTCGCGCGCAACCGCGGCGCGAGGTGGGTGACGCGATCGGCTCGACCTGCGGCATCGCGTTGCGATAACCGATCGACCATGTTCTGCACGAGCGCGGCCTGCGGTCCGAGATAGCGCGGGCTGCCGATGAACCGCGGCAACACGAGCAACGCGACCATCGCCGCTACCGCGATCGCGGCGGTGAACGTGTAGATCCGAAGCGCGATCTTGCGCCGCGGCTTGGTCATTTAGTCGCCACCAGCGAGCAAGTAGCCCGCTCCACGCACCGTCTTCAGGATCTTCGGGTTGCGGCTGTCATCGCCGAGCTTCGCGCGCAGGCGCGAGACGTGAACATCGATCGAACGATCGAACGACAGCTCGGCCGAGCCCTTCGCGAGATCGAGCAGCTGTTCGCGCGACAACACGCGACCGGGCCGTTGCGCGAGCGCGCGCAGGATCGAAAACTCGTACGCGGTGACCTCGACCGCCTTGCCCTCGAGCTCGACCGTCATCCGCGCCGGATCGAGGATCAGCGTGCCGACCTGAATCGTCTCTTGCGCGGGGCCGGCTTGGCCGCGCACGCGCCGCACGTTCGCGCGAATCCGAGCGAGCAGCTCGCGGGGCGAGAATGGCTTCGTGACGTAGTCGTCGGCGCCGACCTCGAGCCCGAGCACGCGATCGGCTTCTTCGCCGCGCGCGGTCACCATGATGATCGGCACGTCGATTCGACCGCGCAGTTGGCGGCAGACTTCGATGCCGTCGCGTCCCGGCAGCATCAGATCGAGCACGACGCAGTCGTACTGGCGACGCAGCGCTTCGGCTTGGCCCTCGATGCCATCGGCAGCGACCGCGACGAGCACGTTGTGGCTCTCGAGGTAGCGCGCGGTGAGTTGCGCAAGACGGGTATCATCCTCGACGAGCAGGACCTTGATGGACGGCAGCGCTTGGTCGGTCACGTCTGCAGCATAACGATCTGGCCGCGCCGTGGTTGCGCTTTAACACTTTGCA
>CAZDGY010001388.1:0-1555 GCA_964504685.1 uncultured Kofleriaceae bacterium
CGGCGCTGCCTTGAATGCATCGACGAGCACCTGCTGGACGATGTCGGAGTTCTGCTTGCGCGTCGCCTTGTCGGCGCGACCGGGCGAGTCGTCGCTCGACGACTTCACGAGCACGAACAGATCCGGGCGGTCCTCGACCGCGCGCGCGGTGTGACCGAAGCCAACCGACGAGTGACGCGCTTCGCGCACCGTGTCGGTCGCGGGCTGCGCCGACGGGAGCTCGTCGGGCAGGTTGTTCGCTTTGGCCACCGAGATGGCCGCGTCGCGCGCGCGTTGCCGCACGGTCGCGTCGGTGTCGTCGACCGCGGCGCCTCGCAACGTCGGCAATGCCGCTTTGTGACCGAGTCGGCCAAGGCCCGTCGCGGCGAGCGCGCGCACCTTCGCATCGGGGTCGCGCATCGCGCCGACGAGTGGCTTGAGCGTGCGCTTGTCGCCGAGTCGGACCAGCGCGGACACCGCCGACAGCCGGGTCTTGTCACTCGAGCTCTGCAGCAGCTGGGTCAGATCCGCGACGTGATCGGCGTACGCCGGCACCGCCTGGATCAGCAGCGCACAGACCACTGCTATGGGCGCAGCGAGCCAAATGATCCGGTTGCCGCCGCGCATCACGTCGCCACGATTAGGCGCTACCGCCGCCGACGGTGTCAATTGTTTCCCCTGACCATGCGAGGCGGTTGCCGTGCGCGTTTTGTGCACATGCGCGCGGTTGGCAATGCACCGGTGTATGGTGAAGTCTCATGGCGACCGATCAGCAGTTTCGCGTCGGTGTCGTGGTCAGCGGCGCCGTGCTCGTGGTCGCGATCTCCTACGTGCGGTTCTGCGGCAGCGTGTCGTTACCGGCAAAGTCTGCAGCGCCCGCGGCACCGAGTGGAACGAGCGCACAGTTGCTCGACCAGACCACCGCATCACCCGTCGTCTATGCCGATTTTCTCGCGCACGACGCGGGTCTCGCAGGGGTGCGCGCGCCGACCGTCGACGACATGCGCAAGAAGCTCGCATATCGCGTCGACGATGCGCGCCACGTGATCGAGCCGGGCCAGCCGCCGATCGAGCTCGCCGGGTTGCGTATCCACCTCGAGCGCACCGGCGGCGATCTCGTCATGCAGATCGACAACACGCTCGCGAGCGCGGTCGCGTATCAGGTCGTGACTCAACCCAGCGTCGCTGTCCAAGTCTGCAACACCGCGCGTCCGCTCGCGTTCGACGCGATGGTGATCGCCAAGGGCCAATCGCAGACGAGGACCGAGTGCTCGTGGCGCGACGGAATGTCGATCGCGATCGCCAAGGTCGAGACGCTCGAGCTCACGCCGCTCGAGGCGTACTACGTGCGCCAGGTCCCGCCGCAGCTCGTCGGCGTCGAGGAGCGGATCGCTCGCGGTCACCAAACCCCCGACGGCGGGGTGAGATGCTCGGCGGTGGCGTCCCAAGCGGTCCAAAGTCAGGTCGACCACGGCCAGATCAGCTGGAGAGATCTCGTCGACTTCTACGCCCGACACCGCTGCCAGACTTATCATTTTCCCCTTGATTATCGAGCGTTTAAGTCGGACAACGAACT
>CAZDGY010001389.1:0-1552 GCA_964504685.1 uncultured Kofleriaceae bacterium
GATCACGAGCGTGCGCGAACCGCGGGCGCCGACGACGATGCGCGACAGCTCGAGCCTGTTCAGCCGCGCGTCGAGGTCGACGACGAGATGCGAAGCGCGGCGCAGGAGGTTCGCGAGGCCGGCGCGATCCGGTTCGGCGTCGGCGGCGCGCGATGCCACGAGGGTCGCGGCGAGGGCTTGCGCATCGACGAGCCGAAGCGGCGCGGGCGCGGCGGCGATCGCGGGCGCGCCAGGGACGTCGAGCACGACCGTCCAGCCAAGCGCGGGGAGCTTCACGAACGGCGCCGAGACTTCACGGCCGGGCGGCGGTGCTTCGCGCACGATCACCGCGCCGCCGTCGGTCGTCGTCGGCAACCGGCCAGCGGCGGCGAGCACCGCGGAGAACCCACGACGGACCAGCGCGTCGCTCGTGATCCCGCGCTCGACCGGGCAGCCCGCCGGCTCGCTCGGCACGTCGAAGCCCCACGGCTTGATCTCGACGGGAAATCCGACCTTGCGCGCGTCCTTGACCGCTGCGGACGGCGTGGTCGCGACGGTCTGGCGCGTGATCGGTTCCGTGCCCATCCAATAGGGGCGGTCGAGGGTCGCGAAGCTTCCGAGGATCCGGTCGTAGGAATTCGGACCGTGACGGAGCGGCAGGAGAAGGAGCTCGGCGAGGACCGACTGGCCGCGTGCGCTCTGCAGGTCAAGGGTGACGACCGCCGCCGCGGCATCCCCCGCTACGGCCGCGGCGAGCGTCGCTACCGCGTTGCGGTCCTCGGTCGTCCAGAGGTCGAGGAAATTGGTGCCCTTGATCTCGCGGCCGTAGATGCTGCAGATCCGCGTGCCCGCCAGACGGATCAAATAGCGGTCGCGATTGACCACTTCGAGAATGAAGGTATCGGCCAGAATCCGGCGGATGTCGCTGGGCTCGATCGCACTGCGCAGCGGGGCAGGTGCGCCGCCCCGCACGCCGTTCCAGTACGCATAGAGTTCGCGCGACGTCGCATGTTTCATCGACCGCCACCCCCGTGTCATTGTGGTTCCCGCCCGCGGAGGCCTTCGCCTCACGAAGGGACCCCGCGTGCTGGATCGGGACAGGATTTCCCTCCTGTTCCTCGCCTGGCCCGAGAGGCTGCACGCGGCGTGCCATGGTTTACGAACGGTAAAGAAAAGGGCGCGGACGTAAGGTTAATCGGAGGCCTTGATTGCCGGCGACCCGCTTGCGTGCGATGCCATCGGTACTCCACGTGTGGAGCGGGCAGCCGCTCCGGAACTCGAGGCGCGCCTCGGGGTCGATCTTCGGGACGTGACCATAACCGCCCGCGCGCACGATCGCCGGGCGGTTTTTTTCATTGTGCGAGCCTTTATTCCGACCGACGACACGTTAGTGTCGCGCCATGGTCGATCCCTACCGCCCGGACGTTGGCCGCCAGCCGATTTTCAATCTGCCCGTGGCCGTGATCGGCCTTGTCGGCATCCTTCTGCTCATCCATCTCCTGCGCGGCTATGTCCTCGACAGCGAGGCCGATCTCCGCTTCGTCGTGACCTTCGCCTTCATTCCGGCGCGTGT
>CAZDGY010001390.1:0-1551 GCA_964504685.1 uncultured Kofleriaceae bacterium
GACGGCCGGCGGCGGCGAGCCGATCGATGCGTTCGCCGTAGACCCGCCCGAGGCGCAGCGCCATCGCGGGATCGATGTCTTCGCTGCGCGCGAGCGCGTCCTCGAACAGGCCGATCGCCTGATCGACCCGGCCCAGCCCGGCCGACGCTTCGGCGGCGGCAAGCACGAGGCTCGGATCGCGCGGAAACTTCGCGAGCCCCGCGGCCGCGCACTTGAGCGCCGCTGCGGCATCGCCGGCGTGGGCGTCGTCGCCGCGTGGATCCCCGCGCAGCGCCCGGGTCAGCGCGAGGTACGCGTCGGGCGTCGGATGCTCGGCCACCTCGGCGGCGAGCCTGCCGAGTGCCGGATCGACACCGTAGACGCCGTGCAGCCCACGCAGATGCGGCGCGATTTCCTCGATCCGGCCGGCCCGGGCGAGTGCGGTCGCGATGCGTTGCGCGGTCATCGGCAAGTCGCGATGGATGCGCACGATCGCCGGCGCCGGCGTCGTGTTCGCGAACAGCCGGTCGGCGGTGCGCTGGCGCTCTTCGAGCATCGCCACGTAACGATCGACGAGCCACGGCAACGGCACCGCAAGCGCAGTCGGCGCGAGCTCGGCGATCGCCATCGCGTGACCGGCGCCATCGCCGTATTCGACCACCACCCCGACGTCGGCAAACGCGAGCATGTCGTCGAGCTCGGCGAGGTGCTCGGTGCGCTGGTCGGGCTCGAGCTCGGCGAGCGCGGCGACCGCGGTGATCGTCGGTCCGAGCCGGCCCTCGCGCGCGAAATGGCTGCGCAACCCCTCGATCGTCGCGACCTCGGGCCCCAGGCCGGTCCCGATCGCCGCCGGATCGTCGCGCCACAGGCCGACGAGCTCGAGCTCGAGCCGCTCGGCGACCCCGTCATCGTTGGCCGCGACCGCCGCTTCGACCTGGCGGGCGAGCCGCCGGGCGAGCTCGGCGCGCAACCCGTCGCGTGCGGGGCCAGCCGGCACCGTCCACAGCCGGTCGATCGCCTCGTCGCGGTCGTGGTCGTCGGCGAGCTGACGTGGGACGTCGGGCCAGGTCGGCGCCAGGTGGCCGCAGCCCGCGGCGAGCGCGGCGGCGGCGGCCATGACGGCAGACCTCACAGGAACAACGTAGCAGGTCTTGTCGTTACGATCGTGTATGGTGCCCGACGTGACTCCGACAGGAATCGTGGTTCAAAAATACGGCGGCTCGTCGGTCGCCGACGTCGATAAGATCCGCCTAGTCGCCAAGCGCATCGCGCGGACCAAAGCCGCCGGTAAGAAGGTCGTCGTCGCGGTATCCGCGATGGGTAAGACCACGAACTCGCTGATCGAAAAGGCCAAGGCGATCAGCGCCTCGCCGTCGCGTCGCGAGCTCGACATGTTGCTGTCGTGCGGCGAACGCGAGGCGATGTCGCTGCTGACGATGGCGCTGCTCGAAGAGGGCCTCGAGGCGATTTCGTTTACCGGCTCGCAAGCCGGCATCCTCACGAACGATCGCCATTCCGGCGCGCGGATCATCGAGATCCGGCCGTTCCGGATCGAAGACGAGCTCGATCGCG
>CAZDGY010001391.1:0-1549 GCA_964504685.1 uncultured Kofleriaceae bacterium
CGCCGATGCCTTCCTGGCCCCAGAGCGTCCCGCGCTGGGTCGCGACGAACGCGGCGTCGACCTGACGCGGCTCGAAGCCCTTGTCGACGCTGGCAACGGCGGAGTCGAACGCGGCGGCGGCCATCTGCTCGTAGCTCTGCTCGAAGAGCTCGCCCATCTTGATCAGGCCGGCGCCCACAACGGCTACCCGGTTCCACGCCATTACGTCAGCTCCCAATCTCTGGTCACGGGCCCAACACCCGCGCTTTGAAGCCGTAGACCGGCACGCCGCGCTCGAACGCGTACTTCCGCAACACGAGCTCGCAGTGGCGGCCGATCGCGACGTCGGATCCGTCGCCGATCACCTGGAGCATGAGCCGCGCGCCGTCCTCCATGTCGAGCACTGCGATCGGCAGCGGCGCCACGAACGGCGCCGGCATCGTGTGGTTGATCACGTAGGTGTGAATGGCGCCGCCGCGTGCGAGCGAAACGGGCTCGAGCTTCGGGCCGCCGCAATTGATGCAGGTCGGATGGATGGTCGGGGGCGTGCTGATCGTGCCGCAGTCGACACAACGCCCGCCGAGCAGGCCCAGCATCTCGTCGGCACCGCGGGCGAAGAGCGCACTCTCGGGCGGTACACCCATCGGAATGGTTTCTCCGCCCGGCACGAGCTGGCCGCGCGCTCGCAGCAGCTCCGCGTACGTCGCCGGGCGGCCGTCGTCGAGGGCGGCCGCGACCGCAGCTGCGCCGGGGACCGCCGATTCGACGGCGACGAGCACGCCCGAGGTACGGCCACCGCCGGTTCCGACGACCGCAACGGTGCCGGGTGTTTCCATCGCCGCGAGCGCGCCGAGCAGCGCGGCGGCCGCACCGGTGTCACCGACGCTCGCGTACACGCTCGCCGATGCTGCCGGTGTCGTGCCGACCTTCTTCGAGATGACGGCGCCGAGCCGGCCGTCGGGGTCGGGGAGCGACCACGCGCTCACTGCGTCGGATGCGAGGTCGTGGGTCACGGCTTCGACACTCGGGAGGAACATTTCCTCGCGGAACAACCGGGCGTCGTAGAGATCGCGGTTGTCGGCTTCGCCGTCACCCCGGTAGCGGTCGACGAGCGGGCGCGAATGGCTGACGCGCGTCCCGAGTGTCGCGGCGCCCTCGGTCGCGAGCACGACCGCGGCCGCACCCGCGCCGCAGCGAGCTTCGAAGCCGGTGCCGAGGCCGGGTCGAAGGGCGTCGGACACCACGACGAGCGCGACCTGGGCGGAGCCGGCGGCGACCGCGTCGGCGCCGGCGAACAGCGCTTCCATGCCGGAGTGCGCGGATCCCGAGAGGAGGCCGCCGCCCACTTCGGTCGGAACCCCGACCGCGGCGGCGAGGAAGGGGAGGCTCGGGCCTTCGGCGAACGGCGGCCGGCTGGTACCCCAGAAGATCGTGTCGACGGCCGAGGCATCGACTCCGGCGGCGGCGAGCGCCGCGGTCGCGGCTTCCCACGCCAGGGTGAGGGTGTCCTCGTCGGGTGCACACGCCCCGATATGGCACCTCCACGAACGGCCCCACGCGGCACCGATGT
>CAZDGY010001392.1:0-1547 GCA_964504685.1 uncultured Kofleriaceae bacterium
CGTCGAGAAGGCGACGCTCGCTGCGCTCGATGCACCGCTGTCAGACGCCGACTTGGAAAGCGGTGATTTTGACCAGGGCACCGCTTCTATCCTCGACATCCGTGCCGTCGGAGCAAAGCGCGCGCTGGGATGCACGGCGCCGCTGTCGCCGACGGCCGTCAAGAAGGTCTTCGGCACTGAGAAGCCAGGCGTTGCGGATCTGACAGATGTTCGCGAATCCAAGATCTATGAGCGCTTGACCCGCGGCGATTCGTACTACGTCGTGCTCTACACGAAGGGCAAGCGGTCCCACGTCGTGTTCTACGGCTACTCTTGGGACTGATCACGTCGCTCTCAGGCGACGCGACGACCCAGGATGAGCCGGACCAGGACCGCGACGATCGCGAGTATCAGCAGGACGTGGATGAAACCACCCATCGTATATGCCGTGGCGAGCCCGAGGCCCCACAGCACGACTAGGACAATCGCAATGACCCAAATCAGATTCAACATGGCAGCTCCCTTGGTTGGTTGATGGTAGCGAGTGCATCAGCCATGCCTTAAACGCCGAACATGCGACTCGCGACGGCTCGGCGGATCGTACGTACGACTGCGTGCGAGCCTTTTTCGCGCTCGAGTCGTTCGCCCGCATATCTTTCGCGAATTGGACTGCGATGCAGCGGCTGGCAGTCCATGAACTGAAGCTCGGGATCTACGTGATCGCGCACGGCCGTCTACCGCGGCCGTTCATTCCAGTCCTCTCGATCGCGATCGGGATGAGCTTCGCAGCTACTGATCGGACCGTTCCCACTATGTGACGTAACGTGAACACCAGTCGACAGTGCGGGGTGGAATCTCTACGTTGCGCCGCATGAACCAAGTCGGACTCGTTCTCGGATTGCTCATCGCTGGTTGCTTGTCCGCACCGCCGTCGATCTCGACGCTGCCGCAGCGCCGGCAATACCTCGCGCCGGAGATCGCCGACAGCTTGAACCGTACGATGAAGTGTCCGAACGCCAACCTCACGTTCGTGTCCACCGACACCAAGGGCAATGCCTCCTTCCCTCAATACTTCGACTCTTATGTCGCCGAAGGCTGCGGGCAGCACACCGATTTCGTGACCGTGGTGAAAATGCTCGGAGCAAACGTCGTGGAGCAGCAGGCGTCGCCGGTTCCGCCGGTCGAGCAGTACCGCGCCGACGCGCACGCGCAGACCGCCAAGACCGCCGAGTTCGATTTCGGCTGCAAAGACCTCAGCTACGTCGACCTGACCGAGCAACTCGCGACGCTACACAATACGTACGACGCGTCGATCGGCGCCGCGGGCTGTGGCAAGCGGGCGACCTATCACACGCACTGCAACCAGAACGGCTACAGCGTTGGCACGAACCAGATCGCGTGCAACAGCAAACAGGACCTCACGACCGCGTCGTATTGAATGCTCGAGACAAACCGGGCGGTGGTGGACGCCCGCCACTTTCAGACGGCCACTAGGCGCGCGGCCCATGCGCAGTCGCTAGTCTGAACCGCAGACTTTGCGCGCTCCCGCCGGTTTGTGCGCATCCGCC
>CAZDGY010001393.1:0-1543 GCA_964504685.1 uncultured Kofleriaceae bacterium
TGATGATCACCGCGTTCGGCTCGATCGAAACCGCGATCCGCGCGGTCAAGCTGGGCGCGTTCGACTACATCACGAAGCCGTTCGAGATCGAGGAGCTGCTGCTCGTCGCCGACAAGGCGCTCGGCGAGCGCGCACTGCGCACGCGGGTCGAACGACTGCAGCGCGAGGTCGAAGAGAACTTCGGCCTCGGCAACATCATCGCGAAGAGCCAGTCGATGCGCGACGTCGTGTCGCTCGTCCAGCGCATAGCGGCATCGACCGCGAGCGTGCTCGTGACCGGCGAGAGCGGCACGGGCAAAGAGCTGGTCGCACGCGCGATCCACTACAACTCGACGCGCCGCGCCGGGCCGTTCGTCGGAGTCAACCTCGCGGCGGTGCCCGAGGGGCTGATCGAGAGCGAGCTATTCGGCCACAAGCGCGGTGCGTTCACCGACGCGCGCAACGATCGCCCCGGGTTGTTCGTCGAGGCCGACGCCGGCACGATCTTTCTCGACGAGATCGGCGAGCTCGCGCTGCCGCTGCAAGCGAAGTTGTTGCGCGTGCTGCAAGAGCACGAGGTCCGTCCGCTCGGTGCAACTCGCAACACGCGAGTCGACGTCCGCGTCGTCGCGGCGACGAACAAGAACCTCGAGGCGATGCTCGCCGACGGCAGCTTCCGCGAGGACCTCTACTACCGGCTCAACGTCATCCACGTCGATCTGCCGGCGCTGCGCTCGCGGCCCGAGGATATCATCCCGCTCGCCGAGCACCTGCTGATCCAGCTCGGCACGAAGCACAACCCGCCGCGCTCGATGCGGCTGTCACCCGAGGCGCAGCACCTGTTGCTCGCGTATCACTGGCCCGGCAACGTGCGCGAGCTGACGAACGTGCTCGAACGCGGCATGGCTTTGTGCCAAGGCGAGCTCATCGCCGACGACGACCTGCCGCCGCACGTCCGCGAACGTCAGCCCGCCGACTTCCTGGGCGCCGCCGTGGCGCGCCGGATGTCGCTCGCCGAGCTCGAGCGCGAGTTCATCGAAGCGGTGCTCGCCGACGAGGGCGGCAACAAGACGCGCACCGCGCAACGCCTCGGCCTCGATCGCAAGACGCTGTATCGCAAGCTCGACGAGTACGCGAAGGCCGACGGCACCGACGCGCCGAGTCGACCGTCGACCGACGGTGCCGGCGACTAGCATGCCGCGCTCGCGGGCGACGTTCGTGCTCGCTCTGGCCGGAGCGACATCCGGATGTGGGCGGCTGCGGTTCGCGGATCTGGGCGATGGCGATGCGATCGTCGCGACCGACACCAAGCCCGATGCGCCGCCGTGCACGTTCGGCGCGTGGGCTGCGCCGACCCACCAGACCACGGTCAGCGCGGTCGGCGCGCTCGATTCTGGTCCGTCGATGTCGGGCGATGGCCGGTCGCTCGTTTTCGCTTCCAACCGCGAGGACGCCGTGAACCTGCGCATCTACCTGAGCGAGCGCGCGTCGACCGCGGATCCATGGCCGGCCCCCTCGGTGGTGACGATCAGCAGCAACGAGATCCTCGGCGACGATCCGCAGA
>CAZDGY010001394.1:0-1542 GCA_964504685.1 uncultured Kofleriaceae bacterium
CATCGATCGCGCGGTTGCGCTCGCCGGCGAAGCCGAGCTCTCGCCGCAGCATCTTCCCGAGCCGATCGCGAACGCGAGCTGGCCGGTCGCGACCAACGAGGCCGGCGCCGACCGCCGCGACGAGCTCGTCGCGATGCTCGTCAAACATCGCGGCAACGTCAGCCGGATCGCGGACGAGCTCGGCAGCGCTCGCCAACAAGTGCAGCGCTGGCTGAAGCGCTACGGACTCGATCCGGCGCGTTACCGCGAGTAGCGGCGACATCGCTACTTGCGCAGCGTCTTGCAGGCGGCAAGGACTGCCTTCGCGTGGTCGCCGTCGCCGGCGGTCGTCGTGCAGCTGTAGGTCTTGCCGCCGATCTCGCGCTGCACGGCGACGAAGAAGTTCGCGCCGGCGCTGCCGACGTTGTCGTAGGTCAGCGCCCAGCCATCGGCCAGTGTCTCGGCCTTGAGGTTCTTCGGATTGAACATGCCGGCGTCGGACTTCGCGTCGTCGATGGTTTGCTTCTTGTCAGCGACTTCGACTTGCATCGCGCCGATGGCTTCGCCGCTGACCATCTGCGAGCTCGCGCCGATACCGTCGCTCACCGCAGTTTCACCGCCGACGTCGATCTGGAGACCGATCTTTGCGAGCTTGACCGGGCCGGCTTCGACGGCTTTGCCGGAAGGTGTGGCGGCATCGCCGTCCTTCTTCTTGCAGCCGGCGGTGGTGACGAGCGCGATCGCGAGTAGCAGCGAGAGGTTCTTGGTCATGACATGTCCTCGTGGTTACTTGTGGACCGACTGGCACACGGCCTTGGCGGACGTGACCTGATCGGGATCGTCGAGCACCGCGGAGCAGCCGATCTTCTTGCCGCTCGCGTTGACGTACATCGCGAAGCCGTAGCTCTTGATAGGTGCGCCGTCGGCGTTTGGCCGTTCGGTGACGTAGTCGAGCGCGTCAGGCTTGTCGGTCGTGAACGTGACCTTGCCGTTCGAGCCCTCGACCGCGGACTTCGCGCCGCTCTTCATGTCGGAGATGTGCAAGTCGCCCTGCGTGAGCGCGAACCCGAACGACTTGAACGTCACGTTGATCATGCCGTCGCCGGTGCCGGCGTCGGTGACCTGTGCTTCGTCGCCCTTGGCGTGCCAGCCTTTCCAAGCCGCGCCGCCGGGCGAGAGGTCGATGTCACCGCCGGACGCGGCGGCTGGCGCAGTCGGCGCGGCACCGGTCGGCGCTTCTTTGCCGCTCGGCGCTTCTTTGCCGCTCGGCGCGTTGTCGCCGTCTTTGGGTTTCTTACTGCAGCCGGCGGTGAGGCCGAGCCCAAGGATGAGGATCATGAGGGTGGTACGCATGGGATTCCTTCTCACTCGGTCCTGAATGGGTTGCGAGGGATGCGGCGGCATCTATCAAGTGACGTGCCAGCCGCTGCGCGCTCGCAACCCGGTGTTTCTGCGACGTGGTTCGCGCGAATCGACTGCAACACCGCACTCGCTGCAACAGGGGTGCAACGCGCACCGGGGTCGGGGTAGCCTGCGCGCCATGCGCCCCGACGGCCGTCGCGC
>CAZDGY010001395.1:0-1542 GCA_964504685.1 uncultured Kofleriaceae bacterium
ATCTTGCGTGCATCGCCGTCGGGCAGGCCTGCGATCCGCGCGATGTCGCCGATCAGCGTCTTCACCATCCCTCTCGGATCGAGCGGCAACCGCGTCGAGCCTTGGCGCTGCGCGATCATCAGCGCGAGCACCAACACGCCGAGCGCTTGCGCCTGATCGCCGATCCACGGATCGGCCCGCACGATCTCTTCGGCGAGGTACAGCGCTTCGTCGCCGAGATCGCAGCGCTGTGCGCCGAGATCGAGCTGTCGAAACACGTCGGCGCCGAGGAGCGGCTGGAACGCGGCGCGCAGCGTGCCTTTCGGATCGAGCGTCACGCGCTGACCTCCACCGTCGAGAGGCTCGCGAGCTCGGCGTCGCGATTGGCTAGTAGATCGTCGTCGATCCGAATCGGCACCGCGAGGCCGTAACGCACGAACGCGAAGACCAAGCCCGCGAGCGGCGCGCCGGCATTGACTCGCTCGGCCGCGACCGCGTAGAGCCGCGCCTGCATCAAGTAGTGCTTGTAGACATGCTCGCGCGCGGCCTTGGGATCGGCGAGCACGTCGGTCTTGTAGTCGATCACCCACAGCTCGTCGTTCCAGCGCGCGAGCGCATCGATATAGCCGCGCACCAGGCCGCGGCCCGGCGCAGGCAGCGGGTACGCGAACTCGACCTCGCGCGCGATCGCATCGGCGGTGACGAGCGAGGGCAACACCGAGCCATCGCTGAGCTCGAACGGCGTGGTGAGCGCGCGATGGATGATGCGCGCCGCGTGGGGCAGATGACGCGTGTCGATCGCATGCGTTCGGGCAGCGGCGACGAGCTGGCTCGCGACGCGCCGATCGGCCGACCACGCATCGAGAGGCAGCGAGCGCGCGAGCTCGAGATCTGCGACCTCGAGCACTTCGTGGACGAGCTGACCGGAGCTCGCGCCGCGCGGCAGATCGCCAGGAGGCAACACCACAGGCTCGTCGGCGCGCTCGTCGGCGTCGAGCTCGGCGCGCTCGAGCTCGAGCTCCGGCACGAGGCTCGCCTGGCGTACGCGCTTCGCGGCTTCGGCGGCGCGTGCGGCGAGGCGCGTATACGACAACGTGACGAGGCCGGTCTGCGTCGCTGATAGCGCCGGGAGCTCGACGATACGCGGCGCGACCGGCAGCGTCAGGTCGACGAGCGCATCAGCCGGCGCCGGCGCTGGCTCGGGCCGTTCCGCCACTTGGACGACCTCGAACAGCGCATGGCCTCGCGTCGCGATCGGCTCGATGCAGCGTTGGATCGGCCCGAAGCCCACCTTGTCGGTCTTGAACATCGGCACGTAGAGCCGAATCTGCGCGCGCGTTAGCGCGACATACGCGAGTCGTTGATCCTCGTTCGACTTGTCCGCGTCGAGCCGGGTCTCGATCACCGCGGGCTGATCGCCCACGACGAGCTCGCGTCGTTGCGCCTCGCGCAGCACCCGCGCCGGGCGCTTCTTGCCGATCCATTGGCCGCCGAACAGGAACACGTACGGAGCCTCGAGGCCCTTCGCCTTGTGGATCGTGAGGACGCGGATCGCATCGGCGT
>CAZDGY010001396.1:0-1536 GCA_964504685.1 uncultured Kofleriaceae bacterium
GACGATCGAAGACCGGCTCGCGCTGTTGCCACATGTCGTCGCGGCGGCAAATGCGCGGAATCGGCGCTGCGCTCGGATCCGAGGCGCCAGCGCCCGGCGGTGGCGGCACACCAGTGCTCGACGGCGACGGCTCGTCCTTGTTCATGCTCGCGTTGCACTGCACGTCGGCAACGCACTCACCTTGTTCGGTCGAGCACTCCATGCGATTCGCCATCGCGTAGACCGGCTTGCCATCTTCACTCGAAGGCGGGTTGGTCTTGCAGCAGCAGGTCTGAGGAACGTCGGAACCTTCGTTCACGATCGTGGTGTCCTTGTGCTTGGGACCACCGCACGCGACCAGGAACGCGATCGAAGCTAGGAGAGCTCGCATGGGCTGGTCGTAACACAACCCACGACGCGGGGCCGGCCGAACCGGTTAGAACGTGAACTCGAGGCTCGACTGGAACAGCATCGAGCGATCGACGAGCGAGCCGGTGCCGCTCGCGTCGTTCATCTCGACCGAGCGACAGACGCTGGTGCCGCGACAGATCGAGCCCATCGCTTCCTCGTGCGGCGACACCGCGAACCTCCAGCCAATCAGCCAGGCGACTCGATGCGGGAAGATCATCAAGCCGAAGCCGCCTTGGCCCTCGACGCGCTTCGAATCGTTGGGGACGACGCGATCCATCTCGTCGCTCGCCGGTTTGTTCCAATGGTCGATCGCGATGCCGGCACCGCCTTCGACGTAGATCGTCAACAGCGATCGAGTCGTGTGATCGACACGCGGACCGAAGCGCAGCAGATCGAAGCGCAGCATGAGATCGAGTCGGTTACCATCTCCGACTCCGATGTCGCCGGATTCGATCCCGAACGGCGTGCGATAGGTCGCCTGCTGTTGGAACGACAAATACGTGTACTCCGCTTCGATCGCGAGCCGGCCGAAGCGCTGGCCGATCGCGGTGGTGAACCCTAGCGCGGTGACGTTGGCCGGCGCGCCATAGACGATGCCGGCGGACGTGCCAGCCCTTGCCGTCACACCGTTGTCGGACTTCGGTGCGGTCGGGACGACGTCGTCGACGCTGCGGTCCGAATCGGCCCATACGACATTGGCGCCTGTGACTCCGAGCAACATGCTCGCAACCACAGCACCGCGGAACCGATGGGAGTTCCTCATGTTGGCCCTCATGCAACCACGTGCACGCTGAAGCGTTGCATGCCGTGTTCCCTTAGTACGTCGCGAGGGCCGCCAGGTTTTGCCGCTTCACGCTGTCTTCACAGACTGCGTGCGAGTGCGTCGCTCATCCTATCGATCGGAGCGGCGACCCCGGTCCAGATCGTGAAAGCACGGGCACCTTGGTGGACCAGCATCGCGCGGCCATCGACCACTTGGTGACCGCGCGCCGCGGCCTGGCTCAGCAACGCCGGGCGGCGGTGATAGACGAGCGTCGCGACCCATGCGGCTTGGGGCAGGCGATCGAGCGGGAGTGACGCGGCGAACGCGGCGTCTTGCCGGTCGTCGAGCCCGGTCGGAGTGCAGTCGACGACGAGGTCGGCGCC
>CAZDGY010001397.1:0-1536 GCA_964504685.1 uncultured Kofleriaceae bacterium
ACGACGGTCATCGGCGCGGCGGCTCCGAATGGTTCGGCGTGCGAGGCCAACTGGCCGAGCGTCACGTACGGCGCTCCGACCGATGGCTCGAGATAGAGCCGCGCATCGGCCCAGACCAAGACGATTCCGCTGAGCCGAGTCTCGACGACCGGCGCAGGGCTGGGCGCGGTGACCGGTTCGGTTCCGCCGGTCCAGCAACCCGCGAGCGCGAGCGCGGCCACCCCGGCGGCCCTCATCTACTGCTCCGCGAGTTGCTGCAAGTACGCGAGCAGTTGCGGCTTGATCGCTTGCATCGCTCGCGCGCGATGCGACAGATCGCTCTTCGTGCCGACCCCGGCCTCTGCGAACGTCTGGCCGAGCTCGGGCGAGAAGAACAACGGATCGTAGCCGAAGCCGCCGGTGCCGCGTGCGCTCGTCAAGATCGTACCTTCGCACGTGCCGTCGGCGGTGATCAGGCGATCGCCGAGCGGACCTCTGACATCGGCGAATGCGAGCGCGGCGCGGAAGCGCGCGGTGCGTCGCGCGGGCGCAACGCCAGTGAGCGCCGCGAGCAGCTTCGCGTTGTTCTCGGCGTCGGTTGCGTTCTCACCCGCGTAGCGCGCGCTGTACACCCCAGGCGCCCCGTCGAGCGCGTCGACCTCGAGCCCACTGTCATCGGCGAGCGCGGGCAGCCCGGTCGCGAGCGAGACCTCGCGCGCTTTCTTCGCGGCGTTGCCGGCGAAGGTGTCGGCGTCTTCGACGACCTCGGGCACCGCGCGCTCGAGCTCGTCGATCGCGACGACCGCGATGCCGGGCAACAGCGCACGCAACTCGACGAGCTTGCCGCGGTTGCGCGTCGCGAACACGAGCCGTCGCGTCATGCGTCGGCGATGGCTCGTTGAGCTGCGACGAGCTGACGAATACCGCCGAGCGCGAGATCGAGCATCGCGTCGAGCTGCTTGCGATCGAAGCTCGCGTGCTCGGCCGTGCCTTGGACCTCGATCAGCTTGCCCTCGGCATCGCCGACGACGTTCATGTCGACGTCCGCCTTCGAATCCTCGATATACGGCAAGTCGAGCACGATCTCGCCACCGACTACGCCGACCGACACCGCGGCGACCGGTGGCCGCAGCGCGCGCAGATCCGCGAGCTGGCCACGGCCGACCAACGTCTTGAGCGCGAGCGCGAGCGCGACCCAAGCGCCGGTGATCGATGCGACGCGCGTCCCGCCGTCGGCCGACAACACGTCGCAATCGACCGCGATCGTGCGTTCACCTAGCTTGTCGAGATCGATCGCCGCGCGTAGCGACCGGCCGATCAGCCGTTGGATCTCTTTGCCGCGACCGCCGGGGTCTCGCTTGCTGCGCGTATGCGTAGAGCGCGGCAGCATCGCGTACTCGGCGGTGAGCCAGCCCTTGCCTTTGCCGGCGAGAAACGATGGCACGCCTTGCTCGACGCTGGCGGCGCACAGCACCCAGGTGTCTCCGAGCTTGATCAGCGCCGAGCCTTCGGCGTGCTTCTGGTAGTTCGGGATGATTTCTAGCGGGCGGAGTTGGT
>CAZDGY010001398.1:0-1536 GCA_964504685.1 uncultured Kofleriaceae bacterium
GAATCGGTCTCGGGCAGCACGATCACGAATTCCTCGCCGCCATAGCGCGCGACGGTGTCGACCTCGCGGACCTCGGCTCTCATGCGGCCGGCGAGTTCGATCAGCACCGCGTCGCCAACCTGGTGCCCGTACTGGTCGTTGATCGCCTTGAAGCGGTCGAGGTCGAGCATCAACAAGGCGAGCGGCCTGCTGAACCGGCTCGCGCGCTCGATCTCGTGGCCAAGCCCGATCGTGAGGTAGCGGTAGTTCCACAACCCGGTGAGCGGGTCGGTGAGACTGAGCCGCTGCGCTTCTTGGTGCAGCAGCACGTTGTCGATCGCGACACCGGCCTGAGTCGCGAACGCGAGGATCGTCTCGAGGTCGGCGGCGGTGAACTCGCGCGGGATCGTGGTGTCGGCAGCCTCGAGATCGGTGCCGTAGCCGGGATCTGTGTCGTAGCCGGGATCTTTGTCGTAGAGGTTCAGCACTCCGACGATGCGACCCGACTGCCGCAACGGCACGGCGATGACCGTCGTGGCTTTCGGTTCACTCGGCACCGGTCGCAGCCCAGGACCCTCACCGACAATCCCCCGCACCGGCTCGCCGCTTTCGGCAACGTGACCGGTGATGCCCTTACCGCGGGGCACACGCGAATCGATGTCGACGGCTTCGGCCGCTTGCCCTCGCCTGACTCGAACCGTCAACTCGCCGTCGGCATCGAGGAACATGATGGCGCCACCGGTGGCTTGCACGCTGCCGATCGCGGTGTCGAGGACGACTGCCAAGATGCCGCCGAGGTCGTGCGTATGCGTCAGCGTTGCGCCGAGGCGGTCGAGGTTTTGCCGCAGTTCGTCGCGACTGTGCTCGAGTTGCCTGATGTAGGTCTGGAGCTCCGATGTCATGTGGTTGAAGGCGGTCGCGAGCTGGCCCACTTCGTCCTTCGACCGCACGGGGATCGTGATGTCGAGGTCGCCACCGGCCGCCCGCCCGGCGGCGTCCGATAGTTCGACGACGGGCCTGCTGATCAACCGCGCGAGCAGGCTGCCCATGAGAAGCGCGACGAGGCCCGCGACCAAGACGATGCCGACGAGCGCCAACGTCAGGTTCGTGACATTGGGCGCGGGCTCGCTGACGATGACGTCGTAAGGCTCGCCGGGCGATGCTGGGACCACCGCGAGTATGCGGCCGCCCACGTCGAATGCGGTCTCGGCGGACGCCGACGCCGACGCGCGAGTCTGCTGTTGTGCGTCCGCCGCCTTGAGCGTGCTCGAGACGACCAAGCCATGAGTCACGAGCGTCACGGCCGGTCGGCCGACGACGCCGGAACTGAGGCTGCTTGCAGTGGGCACACCGACCGGCCACGCGACGGCAACTTGCGTCAACGCGGGGGTGCCGGCGATCGCCAGGCTCGCGCTACTGGAGATCGCGAAGCTCCCGTTCTGCGAGCCGGGCGCGCAACTGTTCAGCAACGCTGGCGGCGGCGTCTTCGTACCGGGAGCGCCCGGCAGCGACCCCGCGCTCGCGACGATCGTGCCGCCTGGGCCGGCCACGACCGCG
>CAZDGY010001399.1:0-1534 GCA_964504685.1 uncultured Kofleriaceae bacterium
CTGTCGCTTTTGTCAACTTGCGCTGAACCGCGCGACTAGCGCCAGCGGCTGCTATCCTGCGGCGCCCATGGCCGAAGTAGTCCTGCCGAGCCACGCGCGCGTCGTCGTCGTCGGGGGCGGGATCATCGGGTGCTCGGTCGCCTACCACCTCGCCCACATGGGCTGGAAGGACGTGGTGCTGCTCGAGCGCGATCGCATCACCTCCGGCACGACCTGGCATGCCGCCGGCCTGATGGTGACGTTCGGCTCGACGTCCGAGACCTCGACCGAGATGCGCAAGTACACCCGCGATCTCTACGCGCGGCTCGAGGCCGAGACCGATCAGGCGACCGGGTTCAAGGCGGTCGGGTTCATCGAGGTCGCGAGCGATCGCGACCGGCTCGAAGAATATCGCCGAGTGTCGGCGTTCAACCGCTACTGCGGCGTCGACGTCCAGGAGATTTCGCCGGCGCAGATCAAGGACCTGTTCCCGCTCGCGCGCACCGACGACTTGCTCGCCGGCTTCTACGTCAAGGAAGACGGCCGGGTGAACCCGGTCGATGTCACGATCGCGCTGTCGAAGGGCGCGCGCCAGCAAGGCGTGCGGATCCTCGAGGGCGTGCCGGTCACCGGCCTCCTCACGAAGCGCGGCGTGGTCACCGGCGTGACGACCGCGTACGGCAACATCGAAGCGGAAGTCGTCGTCAACTGCGCCGGGATGTGGGCGCGCCAGCTCGCGGCGAAGGCAGGCGTCACCGTGCCGCTGCAGTCGGCCGAGCACTACTATTTGATCACCGAGCGGATCAAAGAGCTGAGCAATACCTGGCCGGTGCTCGAAGATCCGGCGTCGCACGCGTACTTTCGCGAAGAGGTCGGCGGCCTGATGATCGGCTTGTTCGAGCCGATCTGCGCGCCGTGGAACGTCGGCGGCGTGCCCGAAGACTTTTCGTTCGGCGAGATCCAGCCGGATTGGGATCGCATGGGCGGCTACGTCGAGAAGGCGATGCACCGCGTGCCGATCTCGATGGAGGCTGGCGTCAAGAAGTTCTTCTGCGGCCCGGAGAGCTTCACGCCGGACTTGCAACCGATCGTCGGCGAGGCGCCCGAGCTCAAGAACTTCTTCGTCGCGGCGGGGCTCAACTCGATCGGCATCCTCACCGGCGGCGGCATGGGCCGCGTGCTCGCGCACTGGATCATAAACGGCCGGCCCGACGTCGACATCACCGGCATGAACATCGACCGGCTGCACCCGTATCAGGCGAACGCGGAGTACCGCAGGACGCGCACGGTCGAGTCGCTCGGCATGGTCTACCAATGCCACTACCCGACGCGCTCGATGATGACCGCGCGCGGCGCGAAGCAATCGCCGTTCTACGACCGCCTCGCGGCTCGCGGCGCTTATTTTCGCGACGTCAGCGGCTGGGAAGGCGCCGACTGGTACGGCAACCCCGACAACGCACTGACGTTCGGCAAGCCGAGCTGGTTCCCGCAGTGGCAGCGCGAACATCACACAACACACAAAAACATAATTCTAATAAACATATCATTCATATCA
>CAZDGY010001400.1:0-1534 GCA_964504685.1 uncultured Kofleriaceae bacterium
GAGGAAGACAACGCGAAGCGAGCGGCCGAGACTCGCAAGAAGCTCGTGCCTGGTGTCGTGCTGCGCGGCAAGGTCGTCGGGTTCAAGCCATTCGGCGCGTTCGTCGATCTCGGCGGCATCGAAGGCATGCTGCACGTCAGCGAGCTCGGCTTTCAACGCGTCGACAAACCCGAGGACGTGCTCGGGCTAGGTCAAGAGATCGAGGTCGCGGTGCTCAAGATCGAGCCGGGCGAAAAAAGCGAGCGGATCAGCTTGTCGCTCAAGGCGCTCGCGAACGATCCATGGCGCGATTCGACCGCGAGCTTGCACGAAGGCTCGCACGTCAAGGGCACGGTCACGCGGCTCCAGCCGTTCGGCGCGTTCGTCGAGATCGCGCCCGGCGTCGAAGGGCTCGTTCACATCAGCGAGCTCGGTGCGGGCAAGCGGATCAACCATCCGAAAGAAGTCGTCGCGGTCGGCCAAAACGTCGAGGCTACGGTCGTATCGGTCGATCACGAGCGTCGACGCATCGGGCTGTCGCTCGCCACATCGAATGATGCGAGCCCCGAAGACGTCGCAGCAGCGCCGAAGGCTCCGAACAAGCTCGGAACGTTCGGCGACCTGCTCACGAAGGCGACGAAGAAGTCTTAACTCGCACGGGCGAGCGTCGACCGGCAGGCTCGATGCATGAGGCGATGGCTGATCGCGGTGCTGCTCGCGAGCTGTGATGGACCGCCGGACCAGGCGCATCTCGACGGCGATTTCGAGGCGATCGTTCTGCAGCGCGCATCGCGCGAGTTCCCATGCGCGACCGACCAGCTCGAGGTGGAGGCGCTCGGCGGCGAGGCGTATCGCGCCACCGGCTGCGGCGACTACGCGACGTACGAGTGCGCGATCACCGACAACGACGGCGAGTGGCTCGAGGCCTGCGAGCGCGCCGCGCACGACGGGCCATCGCGGGTCGACGCCGGCATGTAATGGTGACACCTGTCGCCCAGATCGCCGGCTGATCGACTTGCCGCCGAGGCGAGTTGCTCCCGTAGATCCGCGGATCCATGGGTGGGGCATTTGGCCCGGGTCGTGCGTATGCAGCCGCCATGCGCCGCTTCGCCCTCGTCTTTGTATTCGCCGCTCTCGCTACCTCGTGTGCGGGCGCCGGCGATTCCACCACCGAGCTCGATCCGGGCCCGCCGCTCGGCAAGGAAGACTCGGTCGGCGTCCCTTCGCTACCGGTGGACGGCGACTACTCCGCGACTCAAGCGTGGACGGTCTCGAATCAGTGGGAAGACACCGACACCGCCGATGCGCAAGCCGCAGGCATCGCGTGGGCTGCGAACAGCGGGCTCAACTGGGATCAGAAGTTCGCCGCATGGGTCGGCTCGCTCCAGCAGATTCCGAACCTCGACGGCTCGTTCACGACAGTCACGATCTCGACGCCGTTCGATCTTGGCACAGTCACACTCATTGCCGCAGGCACCATGGGTCAGGCCGGCGTTGTGCTTCCCATATCACTCACGATCACAACAAAAGGAAACAGCTATCCTTTCTGTACATT
>CAZDGY010001401.1:0-1533 GCA_964504685.1 uncultured Kofleriaceae bacterium
AGCTTGTTCATGACCGCCTCCGCGTTAGCAGTACCCCGAGTCCGATCAGCGCAAGACCTCCGAGCGCACCGAGCCCCAAGCCCATCGCCTTGCTTCCGCCGGGCGGATGCGCAAAGCCGCCGCCGCCTGCACCCGACTCGCGCTTGACGCCGATCTCTCGGATGTCGGCTTTGATCACGCTCGGCAATGCGAGTGCACCGCGCGGCGCGAACGCGAGCTTGGTCGCCGCGATCACTTGGTTGCCCACGCCGTCCGGCGGACCGCCCCAGATGTTACGGCGCGGGTTCTTGCAGGAGATCGGGCCGGTCCATGGGTGGCGCACCGCGTAGCGCGCTTGGAAGAAGTTCTCGGCGCTCGCGATCGCGCCAGTCTCGAGTGCGCCGCTCGCCCCCATCTGCTCGCGTCCGCCGGTGATCGGCGTCGCGGCTTTGAACCGGAGATCGTCTTTGATGTCGTCTTTGCTGTAGCGCGCATGCAGCCGAGTCAGCACGAAGTTGCCGGTCGCGATCTTGCCGCCGACCAAGTCGCCGCCGAGCGACATCAAGTCCTCCGGCGTCACGTCGAGCGTCGGGCACGGATCGCAGTGGTAGCCGTTCATCGCGGTCCACGCGTATTCGGTCACCACCGCTCGCGGATTCACTTCGATCGTCTTGTCGAACAGCGCGGCGTAGAACTCCCCGAACCGCGACTTCACGCTGTCTTTGAGATCGAAGTTCGTCGGGATCGTGACGTTCTTGTAGTTCGACACCTCGTAGCGCTTGTCCGGCGCGACGATGTTCACGATCAGATCTTGCTTGCCCGACGAGTTCGCCATCCCGAGTCGAATCGGCAGCGCGAACTCTTCGCTGTCGTACGAGAACCGCAGCGGCGATAGCGCGGCGTGGCCGTCGACCATCTGGACTTTCTTCGGATCGACCTTCGCGACGAAGAACTTCGAGCCACCCTCGACGTACGGCCGCAACAGCGGCTCGGCGCCCGGCGGAATCTGATAATGGTTCTGCGTGAGCCAGCGCTCGAGCCCGGTCGAGTCGGTCGCCGACAGCACCAAGATCTTGTATTCGGCGACGTCGAACTTCGCCTCGATCTTGACCGAACCGCCGCCGCTGTCGTCTTCCCTCTCGACTCCGGCGCGCGCCGACGAAGGCATCGCCTTGTACTTCTTCCGCGGCGGCTCGATGTAGCAGGGGTCTTGCTCCCAGTACTCGACCAACCGCGGCGAGCCGAGCGAATCGACGTGCTCGAACACGGTCTTCGGCAGCGTCTTGACGTCCTGTTCGTGCAGCACCACCGGTACCGGCACGACCATCGCGAAGTCCGACAGCGGGCCTTTGTAGTCGTTCTGCATCGACAGCACGGTCTTCGTGCCGTCGCGCATCAGCACGACCTGGGTCGCGTCGGCGAACATCTTGTCGCCTGAACCGCTGACGTAGAACCCGCAGAACGCGTGCGCCGCCGCAGGCAGCGCGAGTGCAGCAGCGCCAATCGCAATCGCTAGCTTGTTCATGACCGCCTCCGCGTTAGCAGTACCCCGAG
>CAZDGY010001402.1:0-1533 GCA_964504685.1 uncultured Kofleriaceae bacterium
GGCGCCCACAGCGCTCGCTTGGTCACGCGGCACCCGCCGGTTCGACTTTCGTCTGCGGTGCAAGATCGACGCTGAGCTCGTCGGCGAAGCGCTCCACCTCGTCCCATCGAGTGAAGACGTAGTCACGAGAAGTATCGGTGGGGTTGCCGGTGCGCTTGTTGATCTGCTTCATGATCATGCGCAGCAGCCAGCCGTACTTGCGGTACGGCAAGCCACCGGCGAATGCGATCGCGCGAGTCGGACGCCAGCCGACCGTTGCAAACAGTCGTTCGAGGTAGCCCATCGGATCGGGCGCACTCGACGTTGCAGCAGCATTGCTGACCGAGAAAAACGCAGTCGGCAGAGCTGTCAGCGCATCCCGATTCGCTTCGATGTATCGGACGATCGACCGGGCGTGCTTGCCCATCTCGACCCGCGATCCCAGGATGACGGCGTCGCAGCTGGTTGGCGGCACGGGATGCGAAGCTACATCGGCGAGCTCGACCACGTGGCCATGGCTACGCAGCCGGGTCGCAAGTTCTTCGGCGATGGTCCGGGTCTGACCGTGAGACGTCGCGTACAGCATCAGGATCCGATTCATGACCTATGACCACAGCAATCCCGGGGCCAGCCATAGCGCTGCGATCGCGCAATTCGTGCGCGGCCTCGCCGGGAGCTGGATCTTGCGAGCGCTAGAGCGGCGCAGGCCGCGGAATCACGAGGCGCGTTGGAATCCTGAAGAACAGGACGCACAGGTAGAGCGAGAGCGCGGCGGCGAAGAAGCACCAGACCGAGGCGAACGTGTGATCGAAGAACACGTGGGTGGCGGCCGCGGACAGGATCACCGCAACTCCGAAGTGGACCATTTTCCGGAGAGACGACACGAACAGCGGCGTCGACACGACCGCGAAATAGATCGCTTGCCACAGCGCGTTCGGGATCAGCCGGAACACCGGCGAGTCATCGATGTTGTAGTAGAGCGAATGGTGAGTCACATCGACGGCGAGCGACGTCGGATCGACCACGATCGGGATCATCAAACCGACGCCGGTCGCCACTCCGAGGGCCAACATCAGCCGGAGATACAGCCGGGTCTTTCCGGAGCGCTCGACGAGCAGCATGCTGAAGGGGATCCAGATCGGCCAGAAGCAGAGCGCGAAGAACAGGTACGCCGTGGCCGCGATCGCGACCACAGCCGGCTGGGCGCGCTCGAGGCCGGTCCACACCCAACCCTCGCAGAACTGCTGGACGCCGAAGACGAGGGGAATGACCGCGATCGGGAGCAGCGCCTTGTCGACCCGGAGCGCCTTGCGCGTGCAGAACCCACCGGCGACGACGAGGGCACCCGAAAGCGTGAAGCTAACCTCGGGAGAGAAACACAATGACTGACTCCTTCATCCGTGCAACCGATTCGCGCGCGAGCGCTGGAATGGATGGACGAAGTGGTCGGGCGTGCGCGCCAGCGGCGAGGACAGACGAAGAACCAGGCCATCCGGCCTCGAGTCGTGGCAGCTTAGCACGCGGTGCGCGGTCGGTGCTTAGCCGACCCGGAAC
>CAZDGY010001403.1:0-1532 GCA_964504685.1 uncultured Kofleriaceae bacterium
GAGAGCCTTCCTCGAGAAGCGCCCGCCCAGCTGGCGCGGCTAGACAAACGCGTTTCGGGGGCTTTTGTACGGCGCGACAGCCGCCGATACAGAGCCACATGATGGCTTCGGTCGCGGTTCCGGTTCCGGTTCCGAGTTTTCGTCGGGTGCGTCCCGGTTCGCTCGTGCGGCCGGGCGTGCTCGTCTGCCTCGTCGGAGTGCTTGCCGCCTCGGGTGGCGGTCTCACCGGGCGGGTGGCGCCGGCCGCGCAACCGTCGGGCTGGTCGCACCTGCCGCTCGCGGCACGCGGGCCGGTCGCAGCGGCAATCGCAAGCCACGACCCGCGCTACCGCGTCTCCCCCTCGTCGAGCGGCCTGACTGCGCGCAATCCGGCTCAGAGGTTGCGCCTGCGGTTCTCGTCCGCGGGCGTCGGCGTCTCGGTGGGTGCTGGAGAGTTGCGGCTCGCTCTACAGGCGGTGGGCCGGGGCGAGGTGGCGCGGCGACTCGGCAAGGTCGACCCGCGCGTCTCGGCCTCGAACCGGACCGTGTACCGGCGGCCGGGATTGTCGGAGTGGTATGCGAATGGCCCGCTCGGTCTCGAGCAAGGGTTCACGCTGCGACACCGTCCGACCGGCCGCGGCGAGTTGACCTTCACGGTCGGATTGGCCGGCTCGCTGGCCGCCGCGGCGATCCAGCACGGCCAGACGGTGTCGTTCGGGTCGCTGACATATCGCGGCCTGGTCGTGACCGACGCGAGCGGACGCACGCTGCCTGCGCACGTGCAACTGTCCCGCGGCCGGCTGCTGATCAGCGTTGCCGACCGGGCGGCTCGTTATCCCGTGCGGGTCGACCCGTTCCTCCAGAGCGCCGAGCTCATCGCCTCGGACCGCGCCGCCGGCGACAACCTCGGCGCGAGCGTCGCGGTAAGCGGCAACACGATCGTCGCCGGCGCCCCATTCCACACCGTTGGCGGCAACCTCTACCAGGGAGCGGTGTACGTGTTCACGGAGCCCAGCGGGGGCTGGTCAACCGCCACCCAGACCGCCGAACTGACCAGCTCCGACGGCGCGGCAAACGACAATCTCGGCTGGAGCGTCGGGGTAAACGGTCCCACGATCACAGCCGGCGCCCCATCCCACGCCGTCGGCGACAACGACACCCAAGGGGCGGTGTACGTGTACACCAAGCCGGCCGGCGGCTGGATAAACGCCACACAATCCGCCGAGCTCACCGCCTCCGACGGCGCCGCGGCCGACCAGCTCGGCTCGAGCATCGCGATCAGCGCCGACACGATTGCCGTCGGCTCCCCGCAACGCAGTGTCGGCGGCAACGCCGACCAGGGGGCCGTCTACGTGTTCACGAGGCCGGGCGGCGGCTGGACAGACGCCACCGAAAACGCCCGCCTGACCGCATCCGACGGCGCCGCATACGACGCTCTCGGCTGGAGCGTCGCGATAAGCGGTGACACGATCGCGGTCGGCGCCACCCTCCGCGCAGTGGGCGACAACGGAGCGCAAGGGGCGGTGTACGTGTACACGAAGCCGGGCGGCGGC
>CAZDGY010001404.1:0-1528 GCA_964504685.1 uncultured Kofleriaceae bacterium
GGCCAGCTCAACACGCTGGCGGTGTCGCTGTACAAGATAGCCAGCGACATCCGCTTTTTGGGTTCCGGGCCGCGCTGCGGGCTCGGCGAGCTGCGGCTGCCGGAGAACGAGCCCGGGTCGAGCATCATGCCGGGCAAGGTCAACCCGACGCAGTGCGAGGCGCTGACCATGGTGTGCGCGCAAGTCCTCGGCAACGACGTCGCGATCGGAATCGCAGGAGCGTCGGGGAACTTCGAGCTCAACGTCTACAAGCCGCTGATCGCGTACGTCGCGTTGCAGTCGATCCGTCTGCTCGGCGACGCGTGCGCATCCTTCGACGAGCATTGCGCTCGGGGCATCGAGCCCGATCGTGCGGAGATCGCACGCAAGCTCGAGCGCAGCTTGATGTTGGTGACGGCGTTAGCGCCACATGTCGGATACGACAAAGCTGCGGCAATTGCGAAGCGCGCGCACCACGATGGCTCGACGTTGCGCGAAGCGGCGATCAAGCTCGGCGCGGTGAGTGCAGAGGAGTTTGATCGCTGGGTCGTACCAGCCGACATGATCGGACCGCGCCGCTGAGGAGTGATATCGTGGTTCCGTGCGTGGGTTCACTCTCGCGGTCATGCTGTGCGCGTGTCGGGCCGACTTCGCCGATCTCGCCGACGCCGGCGCGGTCGTGGATGCGCCGCCGGGGTTCGCGAACATCAGCGGCACGGTCAGCGGTCTGTCGGGAGGAACGCTCGAGCTGCAAGACAATGGCGGCGACTCGCTGACCATCAGCGACAATGGTGCGTTCACGTTCCCAACTCCAGTGATGCTCGGCCAGCCGTTCGACGTCACGATTCTGCAACCGCCGGCCGGACAGAACTGCACCGTGGCCAATGGCGCCGGTATCGCCGGAATGTCGGTCGGCGACATCGCGGTCACCTGCTTCGTCGCTGGCGAGTGCCCGCCGACGACCACGTTCACGAGCAACGGTAGCTTCACGATGCCGGCCGGATGTACGTCGCTGACCGTTGAAGCGATCGGCGGCGGCGGCGGTGGCAGCTCGAAGAACGACGGAACCATAGGCGCGGCCGGCGGCGACGGGGGCGATGCGAAAGCAACGTTGACCGCAGTGACCGCCGGGACGATGTTCACGATCACGATCGGCAGCGGCGGCTCGTGCGGATCCAAAGCGACCACACCCGGTGGCTTCACCGGCGGTGGCGGCGGCGGCGCGGGCGCGAGGCTACCTGGCGCAGCCGGCGCCGGCGATAGCACGGCGGGCGGTGCGGGCGGCGCGGGCACGATGTTCGGCGGCGCGGGCGGCAAAGGCGGCTACGGCGGCGGTGGTGGTGGTGGCGGCGGTGATGACTGCACCGGCGTCAGCGCCGGCGGTGCGACGACGATCCAGGTTGGTGCGACCTACTACGTGATCGCGGGCGGCGGCGGCGGGGCCGGGGTCGCGGACGAAGGTGGCGACGTCGCCGGCGCCGGTGGCTCGGCGTGCAACGGGCTCGACGGCGCGCCTGGTTCCGCTGCGAGTGCGGGTCAGAAAGCATCC
>CAZDGY010001405.1:0-1528 GCA_964504685.1 uncultured Kofleriaceae bacterium
AATCGATCAGCGTGGCCTCGCCGCGCTTACCGAGCAGGATGTTGTTCGGCGTGCAATCGCGATGCACGACGCGGTGCTCGTGCGCGTACGCGAGCGCCTCCGCGATGGAGACGAGGTTCGATAACAGCTCGAGCCGCTCGCGCGTCTTCGGCTTGCCCGGAGTCTCCTGCGCCGCGAGCTCGTCGAGCCGATCGCGCAGCGAGATCCCTTCCACCCGCTGCAGCACGCAGAACGGCCAGCCGACGCTCGCCTTGCCGAGCTCGTAGATCGTGACGATCGACGGGTGCTGCAGCTTCGCCAGGATCCGCGCTTCCGCGGTGACCCGGCGTTGGAACATCTCGGCCATGCCGGGTGCGAGGTCGTCACCTTCGCGTGGCGCCTTGAGAATAACCGTGCGGCCGAGTCGGCGATCCTCGCCTGCAAAGACCTGCGCCATGCCGCCGCGCGCGAGCGGATCTGCGGGCCAGCGAAACGCGTTCTCGCTGACCAGCCCCTTCGGCAGGTCGAGAGGAATCGGCACATCATCGGCAGATACGATCGAGCGGCACATCGAGCAGCGTTCGAGGTGCGAGCTGATCTTCGGGTGCGATGGATCGCGCAGCTCGGCCATCGTCGGGTGCGGCCCGGACGCGAGGCCCAGCTCCGTAGCGTCGGTCTCCATCCCGGTAATGTACCGCCGCTAATCGCTCATCGAGAATTAACAGACATGCTCCGTCGTTCAAGCCCAACCAGGTAGGATTGCCGCGATGCGCGCACTCGCTTCGACGATCGTCGCGATTCTGGTCGGTTGTGGCGGTCACGCTCCGGCTGCGAAGACTCCGACGCCCGGCGTCGCGACGTCCGGGCCGAGCGAGACTCACCCCGCGAGACCGCACGCGCAGGGTCACCCGTCGACAACGCTCCCCGATCGGCTGACGTTCTTCACGAGCGCCACGTACACGCAGGTCCGGCTGTCTCCCGACGGCAAGCGCCTGCTGTGGATCGGTCCGCGCAACAACGTCATGCTGTTGTGGGTCAGCGCGATCGACGACATCAAACACGCCTCGATGGTCACGACCGATACGACGCGACCGGTAACGACCGCGGTCTGGACGCCCGATGGCAAGCACGTGCTCTACGTCCAAGACCCGAACGGCGACGGCAACGTGCACCTGTTTCGCTACGATGTCGACGATTCGAAGGTCATCGACCTGATCCCGATCAAAGGAGCGCGCATCGATCTGCTCGGCGTCGGCCCACGCCATCCGAGCGAGGTCATGGTCGGCATCAACGATCGCGACGCATCGATCGACGACATCTACGAGGTCGATGTCCGCACCGGCGATCGCAAGCGGGTCGTCCAGAACGACGAGAAGCTGACGACGATCATCATCGACTGGGACATGAAGGTCCGGCTCGGCGGCAAGCAGCTGCCGGATGGCTCGGTCCAGATCATGGCGCTCGGCGCGAAGGGCTGGACGTTGTGGGACACGATCAGCGCCGACGAGCGCGATGGCGTGCGTATCCTGGGCATCGACTTCGCGGGCAG
>CAZDGY010001406.1:0-1519 GCA_964504685.1 uncultured Kofleriaceae bacterium
CTGGTCGGAGTGCTTCATCGGCCGCAAGGACATCCAGATCGCTGGCACGTTCAAGATTCACGCGGAGGTCGAGCTCGCGATCGTCATGAAGGGCTTTGAGATCAAGCAGCTCACCGATTGCGCCGCGAAGGCGAACTTCAAGGCGACTACGGACCCCGACAACAAGTACATCGCGATCGACATCCCGAACGCGATGGGCAACGTGACGCAAGGCTATCTCAAGCTTGCGAACGGCGCGCTGTACACCCGCCAAGGCTTTACGATCTCCGCAGCGCCGCAGTTCGCGAAGGTCGGCCGGGCCGAGCTCGAGGCCGATGCCGCAGGGTTCGCGAAGTCGAACGCCGCCGACGACAAGAAGCTGCAAGACATGATCGCGAAGGTCGACCGCTCGAAGACTCTATGGTTCGCGGGGTCGGCGAACAACACGCCGATCGCCGATAAGGTCGGCGACATGTGGGGCTCGATCGACATCGACGGCGGGCTCGCGATGGATGTCACCGTGCAAGTCAAAGACTCGGAGATGGCGTCGAAGGTCGTCGATGGTCTCGCGGAGGCCAAGAAGATGGCGGATAGCTTGCCGCCGGATATCAAGGGCGTGATCGAAGGCATCGATGTCAGCCGCGACGGCGATCACCTTCACGGCAAGATCAAGATGAGCGAGGCGCAGATCAAGAGCCTCATGTCGCAGATGGGCGGCATGGGTGGCATGGGCATGATGGGCCACTGAGCTCAGACTTCGGTCGTCTTTGATCGGCGTAGGCGTGGCACCGGAAGACCTTCAGCGAGCGAGCCAGCCGCCGGCCAATACGCGATCGCCGTCGTAGATCACCGCGGCTTGGCCGGGCGCCGCGACGGTCGGCTCCGCGAGGTGCGCGATCGCGCGATCGCCTTCGATCGTGATGTCGGCGGGAATCGGCGTACCGCGATGGCGGACTTGCAGCTGAGCGGACAGCTCGCCGCGCGGCGCCGATAACCAACGCAGATCGCGGAGCGCGAGCTCTCGGCGCTCTGCTGCGGCCTTGGGACCGACGTGGATCTCGCCGCGCTGCGGATCGAGCGCGGTGACGAACGGGCGCGAGCCCGGCGCGCCCGCGAGATTGCCGAGCCCGCGGTGCTGACCGATCGTGAAGTGGTGCACGCCGTCGTGGCGGCCGACTTCAGTGCCGGTCTCGTCGATGATCGCGCCGGTGGTCGGCAACGGCTTGCCGCGCCTGAGCGCCGCCGCCGCGACAAACCCGGCGTAGTCGCCGTCTGGCACGAAGCAGATCTCTTGCGATTCGGCTTTCGTCGCGTTCGGCAGGCCGAGCCGCACCGCCTCGGCGCGAACTTGATCCTTTGCGAGCCCGCCGAGCGGGAAGCGCACCGAGCCGAGCTCTTCGCCAGGCATCGAGAACAAGAAGTACGACTGATCCTTACCGGCATCGACGCCACGCCATAGCCCGAGGCCATCGCCGCGATCGACGAACTGCGCGTAGTGCCCGGTGACGAGCAGATCGGCGCCGATCGCGCGAGCGCGCGC
>CAZDGY010001407.1:0-1517 GCA_964504685.1 uncultured Kofleriaceae bacterium
TCTCCGGTGGCATCGTGGTCGCGGCGTTCGCCGGGTTCTTCGTGTTGCTCGCCGACTCCAAGCTGCACTAGCCGCGGTATGGTGCGGCCGTGACCGTCCAGACCGGGCTCGCGCGCCTCGCGACCGAGGGTAGTCCTTTGCTCGCCGGCCGGCGGATCGGCCTCATCTGCAATCCGACGTCGGTCGATGCCGAGTTGCATCACGCGGTCGAGTTGCTGCGCGCGCGCGGGCTCGACCTCGTTTCTCTGTTCGGGCCCGAGCACGGCGTGCGCGGCGACGCGCAAGACATGATCGCGGTCGGTGACGCGCGCGATCCGGTGAGCGGGTTGCCGGTGCACAGCTTGTACGGTCACACCGCGGCGTCGCTGACCCCGACCGCAGCGATGCTCGCCGACGTCGATGTCGTGGTGTTCGACGTCCAGGACATCGGTTCGCGCTACTACACGTTCGTGTGGACGATGGTGCTCGCGATGCGCGCATGTGCGCAGGCGGGCAAAGCGTTTGTCGTGCTCGATCGGCCGAACCCGATCGGCGGCGGCCACGTCGAGGGCAACCGCATCGCGGCGGGATTCGACTCGTTCGTCGGGCTGGTGTCGTGCCCGGTCCGTCACGGCCTCACCGCCGGCGAGATCGCGCGTTGGCGCCACGCGGTCGAGGAGCTCGACGTCGAGCTCTACGTGATCACGATGCGGGGCTGGACTCGCGACCTGTGGTTCGAGCACACCGGGCTGCCGTGGGTGCTGCCGTCGCCGAACATGCCGACGACCGACACCGCGTTGGTCTACCCCGGGATGTGCTTGGTCGAGGGCACCGAGCTGTCCGAGGGTCGCGGTACGACCCGACCGTTCGAGCTCGCGGGTGCGCCGCACCTCGACGGCGCGCGGCTCGCGAAGGATCTGACCGCGATGCAGCTACCGGGCGTGACGTTCCGCCCGTGCGGGTTCCTGCCGCAGTTTCAGAAGCACGGCAAGTCCGTGTGCTCGGGCGTCCAGCTCCACGTGACCAACCGCGAGCTGTTCCGGTCGTACCGCACCGGCGTCGCGTTCTTGAAGGCGTGTCGCGATCAGGCGCCCGACCAGTTCAAGTGGCGCGACAAGGCGTACGAGTTCGTCGACCAGATTCCCGCGATCGACCTGCTCGCCGGCGGTACGTGGTTGCGCGAAGGCATCGCGGCCGGGGCGAGCCTCGACGACTTGTGCGAACGCTGGCCGCGCGACGAGGGCGCGTTCGGCGAAGAGCGCGCGGAATATCTGCTGTATGAGTAAGCGGACGATCGCGCTGTACGGAGGGAGCTTCAATCCGCCGCACGCCGCGCATCAGCTCGTCGCCTGTTACGTGCTCGCGACCCAACCGGTCGACGAGCTGTGGTTCGTGCCGACGTACTCCCATCCGTTCGGCAAGCCGCTCGCGCCGTACGAGGACCGCGTCGAGATGTGCAAGCGCGTCGCGGCGATGTTCGCGCGCGAGCCTGCCGTCCGGGTCAGCCTCGCCGAACGAGCGCTCGCTAAGCGGCCGGG
>CAZDGY010001408.1:0-1515 GCA_964504685.1 uncultured Kofleriaceae bacterium
ATCTTCTGCGCCTCGACCTCCTGCAGGAAGTCTTTGAGCTGTTGCAGCGTCACCTTGTCGAGAGCGAGCGACACCGAGCTGGTCTTCGTGTCGCCGCGCTGCTGCTCCGGGCGAGGCGTCGTGCCTTTGAGCTGGAAACCGGCTTTTGTCGCCGCCTTGTCGAGGTAGGCCGGCAGTGGCAACGGCTCGGCCGGCAGTACGACATCGTCGATCGGCGCCGGCTGCGCACCGCGAGCGTGCAGGTCGTCGACGACCTTGAGCGCGCTGCGGATGTCCTCGTTGTGCGCTTCGCGCGCGTCGAGCCCATCGCTGATCGCAAATGCGAGCCATAGAGCGAGCGTGATCGGCACCGCGATCGCCGCGATCACGACGAGCATGCGCTCGCGGGGCGAGATCCGGTCCCAGAAGTTTCGTGCGCTATCGGAGATCGCCATAGGTCCTCACATGCACTGCGCTTTGATGGTGATCTCGAACGTCTTGACCGATTCTTTCGTGCCGCTGGCGCGCACGACGTCCTTCGTGCCTTGCGCGCCTGGGGTGATCGTCTTGAAGCACTCGACGTCTTTGAGCTTGCTCAAGATCAACACGATCTCGTCCGAGGTCTTCGCGGTGCCCGACAGCTTCACTTGGTCGGGCTCGACCACGATGTTCTCGACATCGATCGTCGCCTTGTCCTTGCCAGGGAGACTCTCGGACAGCTCGATCAGCACGTCGTATGCGGTGAGCTTGGGCACCGGTGAGCCACCGGCGAGCGACGACGACCCGCCGGTAGTCTTGGTCGTGCCGAGGATCTCGTCGGTGGTCTTCGCTTTGCCGTACACCAGCGCCGATTCGATCGCGAGCCGGTTCGCGAGCACCGTGCCCGCCTTGTCGAGCCGGTAGAGGTTCGCGCGCGCGCTGCCCGCCGCAAACGCGGAGATCGCGAGCACGGCGACGCCGAGCGGCACCGCCTTCGCGCGCAAGAACGTCAGATCCATGCTGACCGCGAGCGAGCCGGATCGCAGATCGAACATCGGCCGGCCGCCTGCCGCGTCGTACGCCATACCGACAGTCAGCGCCGCCGCGTCGATCGGCATCGGCACCACGGCGTTTGCGGTTGCGAGCTTCGGGCCCGCGAGCGCCGCGACATCGTCCGGCGTGAGTCGCCACGCCGGCACCGCGAGTTGTTCGCCGAGGAACGACGCGATGCCGCGCAGCCGCGAACCGCCGCCGACAAGCAGCACCGCGAGCGCGGTAAACCCTGTGCGAGCGCGACACGCCGCCAGCGTCTGGCGCAGATCGCGAGCGAACGGTGAGAGCTCGGCGACCGTGACCTCGTGAATCCGAGCCCAGGCGTCCGAGGTCGCCGGCTCGGCATGCGATGCGACAAAGCCTTCGGCGTGCTTCGCGCGCTCGGCATCCTCGAAGGACTTCTTCCAATGCCGCGCGATCGCTTCGGTGACGTGCTTGCCGGCACGCGCGATGCTGCGGCTGAACACCGCCTTGCCCGCGGCGACCACGACGACGTCGGTGCGC
>CAZDGY010001409.1:0-1513 GCA_964504685.1 uncultured Kofleriaceae bacterium
AGCGCGAACGTGATCGCGCAGCGCTACCTCGGAGAGCAGCAGCACCAGCTCGAGCGTGAGCATCGTGCGCAATACGTTCACGCCGCGGGGTCGAAGGCGCCTCTGGGCGAGCGCCCGCGTGACGATCACGACGATGCAGAATACGGGGAGCGCCAGCAGCTTCGGCACTGCACCGCCCGCGCCATGGGCGATGCTCGCGCCGAGCGTGACGAAGTTGCCGGTGACGTGGGCCGTGAACAGGCCATGCAACGCGAGATACCCGGCGGTATCCAAGTAGCCGGCGTTCAGGCTCAATAACACCGGCAGCGTGACCTTCATGGCGCGGACCTCACCCACCTAGGTTAGCGCTCACGCGTAGATCATCTTGCGCGTCATTCCGCCGTCGATCGTGAAGCTCGCGCCCGTGACGAAGCCCGCCTCTGCGGAGAGCAGCCACGCGCAAACGCCGGCGACGTCATCGGGGATGCCGACGCGCCCCACCGGATGTTGCGCGTGGTCGCGCTTCGACAGCTTCTGCGCGCCCGTCGCGATCCATCCGGGACATACGCAGTTGATGCGGATCCGTGGGCCGAGGCTGATCGCGAGCGCGTGCGTGAGCGCCACGACGCCTCCTTTCGCCGCGGCGTACGCGATGGTGTTCGGCTCCGACTGGAACGCACGCGTCGAGCCGAGGTTGACGATCGATCCACGCGCGCGACGCAAGTGCTTGATCGCGTGCTTGGTCACGAGAAACGTGCCGCCGAGGTTGACGTCGATGTACCGGCGCCAGGCCGCGAGCGAGAGGCGCTCGGTCGGCGCCACGTGCGGATTCGCGATCGCCGCGTTGTTGATCACGCCATCGAGCCGTCCGCCCCACCGTACGGCCGCAGCGACGCAACGGCGCACGTCGGCCTCGCGCGAGACGTCGCCGCGCTCGAAGCGTGCGCGATCACCGCCCGCAGCCTCCACCTTGCGGCCATGACGCACGTCGGTGTCGACAATGCAGACGCGGGCGCCATCAGCGACGAGTCGCTGCACGATCGCGCGGCCGATCCCGCGACTGCCGCCGGTGACGAGGAAGACCATGCGGTCAAAGCGTGTACGCGGAATGTTTCTACTCTTCACTTGGACGACGCATTCTGCTCTTGGCGCGCGTCGGTGCTGTCGACGACTCTCACCGCGTCGCCCACGCTGAGGAAGTCCGGAGGGTTCACGACGACAGACTCGCTACCGTCGAGACCTTGCGCGATTTCGAGGTGGTCACCGAAGTCGTGGCCCGGGGTGACTGGCTTCATGACGATATGGCCGCCGTTCACCGTTGCCACCTGCAGACCGTCCTTGCGGAAGATCAGCGTCTCGACCGGTAGCGTATAGACCTCTCCGTCCGAGCCGATCTCGAGATGAACCTCGGCATACGATCCGGCGAGCAGCGCGCCCGTCGGGTTGTCGACCTCGAGCTCGACGAGCAAGGTTCTCGTCGCGGGGTCGATCGCGCTTGCCGTACGGACCAAGCGCGCGGTGAAGTGGCTGCCGG
>CAZDGY010001410.1:0-1510 GCA_964504685.1 uncultured Kofleriaceae bacterium
GACAGGGCCGATGACTTGGACCACGCGGCCCATCGAGTTCGGGGAGTAATCGGTTGTAGCCATGACTAACCTTTCAGAGCCTCGGCGCCGCCGATGATCTCGAGCAGCTCCTTGGTAATCGACGCCTGACGAGCGCGGTTGTAATCGAGGGTGTAGCGATTGATCATCTCGCCGGCGTTCTTCGTCGCGTTCTCCATCGCCATCATCTGGGCGCCGAAGAAGGCCGCGATCGACTCGAGCGCTGCGCGATAGAGCTGGATCTGGACGTACAGCGGCACGAGCCTAGTCAGCAGATCCTGCTTCGACGGCTCGTAGATGTAATCGGCTTGCTCCGCCGCGTCCGAGGTCTTCTCCGGTACGACCGGCAGGATCTGGATGATCCGGACGACCTGCGAGCCAGCGTTCTTGAACTCGTTGTACGCGAGGTAGACGCGATCGACTTTCGGCGCCGTATTGTCGTCGGGCGGTGCGAAGTCGGCGATCACGCGATTCGCGGTCATCCGCGCGACCTCGAGCGCGTTCGCGCTGGTCGGCGCTGCGTCGTAACTCGTGATCGTCGCGTTGCGGCGCGAGAAGTGCTGGTTCGCCTTCTTGCCGACGATCCGCAGCGTGACTTCCGACGCGGTCGATAGCTCGTTCGCGGCGTAACGCTCGACCGACTTGATGACGTTCGAGTTGAACGCGCCGGCGAGACCGCGGTCCGCGGTGATCACGACGATCGCGACGCGCTTGGCCTCGCGCTCCTCGAACAGCGGGTGCGCGTCTTTACCGGCGACCGCCGACAGCTCGGACACGACCGACGAGATCGCCTGCGAATACGGGCGAGCCGCGATGATCGTGTCTTGCGCCCGGCGCAGCTTCGCCGCGGCCACCAGCTTCATCGCGCGCGTGATCTTGCGCGTGTTCTTGACGCTGACGATGCGCTTGCGAATGGCCTTTAGGTTCGCCACGGCTACTTCTTCTCGGCTTTGTCTTCCGTCGCGAACTGCTTCGCGAACTCGGTCAGCGCGTCGCGCAGGCGCTTCTCGAGATCGCCCTCGAGCTTCGCGTTGCCCTTGAGCTCGGTGAGGATGTCGGCCTTGCGCGCCTTGATGAACGACATCAACTCGGTCTCGTAGCGACCGAGCACGCTGACTGGGTAGTCATCGACGAAGCCGTTCGTGCCGGCGTAGATCACGACGACTTGGTCTTCCATCGTCATCGGGACGAACTGGCCCTGCTTGAGCAGCTCGACCATGCGCTCGCCGCGCGATAGCTGTTGCAGCGTCGCCTTATCGAGATCGCCGCCGAACTGGGCGAACGCCGCCTTCTCGCGATAGCTCGCGAGCTCGAGCCGCAAGCGGCCGGCGATCTTCTTCATCGCCTTGGTCTGCGCCGAACCGCCGACGCGCGACACCGAGATGCCGACGTTCACGGCCGGACGAACGCCGGAGTAGAACAAGTCGGCTTCGAGGAAGATCTGGCCGTCGGTGATCGAGATGACGTTGGTCGGGATGTACGCCGACACGTC
>CAZDGY010001411.1:0-1509 GCA_964504685.1 uncultured Kofleriaceae bacterium
CGCCGGTCGGTCCGCACGCCTAGTTCGCGTCCGCGTCGCCTTCGCCATGATCCCCGGTGTCGACTTACTATGTGCCCGCCCCGGCTGCGAAAGCTGCCGGGGATTCGGCGTTGGCGTCGACCCCCGCGTCGCCGGGCTCGCGCCGGCACGCAACGCCGTCGCAGGTACAGGCGCCGGCACGGGTGCACAAGATGCCGGACGGACAGCCGACGTCGACGCAGCTAGGCAGGGGCTTGGAATCGGTGCAGCTGGCGAGCATGACGATCAGAATCCATCGCATATCGCCAGAGCGCTCGACGCGTGGAGATTATTCCCATGAGTAGCGATTACACCATTGGGCAGTACGCGCTCCCCGTCCCTAGCGAGCAGTTGGTTGCGACCGATAACTCGACGATCACGGGCAACGGCTCGGGGCAGGCGCCGTTGACCGCGAAGGCGGGCGAGATCCCCGTCGTCGCCGATGGTGTCACGATCACTGGCAGCGGCACGAACGAGTCGCCGCTCGCGACGATCCCGGACAAAACGCCGGTGCTCGCTGACGGGGTTACAGTGCTCGGCAATGGCACGTCCGTACCGCTGTCGGCGCCAGGCGCCGGAACGTCCGTCATCGTCGACCAGGTGACGATCGTCGGTGCCGGCACGGTCATGTCGCCCTATCACGTCGCGCCGGCATCGCTGGACGGCTTAGTCGCCGTCGACACCGATGCGACGCTCACGGGCAACGGCACCGCGAGCTCGCACCTGTCAGTCGTCTCGGCGCCGGCGGGCTCGACCGCGGTCGCCGTCGACGGCACCTCAATCACGGGTAACGGCCAAACCGGCACGCCGCTGCATACGGTGGCCGGCGGCACCGCGAGCGCGGTCGACGGTACGACAATCGGCGGCACCGGCGTCACCGGCACGCCGTTGCACGTGATCCCCGGCGGGCTCGTCGGGCTCGTATCGGTCGACGCTGACAACGTGACCACCGCCGGCAATGGGCTATCGGCCACGCCGATCACGCAAACGCCGCCCTATGTCGACTTGCGCAAGGCGCCCTACGGCGTGGTCGCGAACAGCACCGCGGCGGCAGCGGCAAATGCGACGGCGATCAGTCAAGCGATCTTGGATTTCTCCGGCACGTACGCGCGGCTCGTATTGCCCGAGGGAATCGTCTACGTCGACGCGGTGAACAACAGCAACCACGCGTCGATCTACTTCCCGAACACCGTTTCGCAGCTCACGCTCGCCGGCCAGGGCATGCAAGGTACGAGCATTCAGCGATTCGGCGCCGGTGGCGCGAGCTCGGCCGAAATCCAGATCGACGGCGCGACCGCGATCGAGCTGTGCGACTTTGGTATTTTGCAGTCGCAGATCACGACGCCAGACGCGGGGCAGCTGAATCACCTGCTCGTGCTAATCAACGGCGCGACGCACGTCAACTGCCATGATCTGTTCTTCGGCAAGTCGATCGGCGACCAGATTCGGATCGCCGGCGGTACGGGGACTATTCAAAACGCGCAATTCTCA
>CAZDGY010001412.1:0-1502 GCA_964504685.1 uncultured Kofleriaceae bacterium
GAATCGCGCGGAGCGTCGATGTGGACGATGGCTCCGTCCGAGCCGGTGGCCGCCGAGTCGGGCAGCGTGAAGTCGCAGCCGACTAGGCAGACGACCGCGCATCGTGCCCACATTCGTCCATGCTATCGCAGCAGCACCGGCGTTGCAGCGGCTATCAGGCGGCCATTAGCGCGTCGAGCTTTGCGCGGAGCTTCGGCGGCTGCCTGCGCGCCGCAGCGCGCACTTGGTCGCACACCGCCGGGACGTCGCGAAACGTCGACAGCGCGCCCGCGGCCGCGAGCGCATCGGCATCGTCGCCGGTGGCGATCACCTCGCACAGCCGTGCGGTCGCCGGTTCCGCGCGGGTGAGCGCGAGCGCGAGGTAGGCAACTCGGCGACGCGTGTCCGGCAACACACTGTCGCAATACGCGACGAGCGGTGCGACACCGGCGGGGAGCCTCGACGCACCAAGGGCGACCGCGCAGACCTCGGCGCGCTGATCGTTCCCGGCGAGCAAGCGCGCGGCGAGCTCGATCGCATCGTCTTTTTGGATCGAGAGCAGCGACTCGCAGCACGCGGCGAGCACGTCGGGGTCGCCATCGCCGGTCAACAACTTGAACCGCAGCAGCGCCGCCGCGCCGTCCGTGCCGTTGTCACCGAGCGCGCGCCCGGCCGCGATTCGCGTCTGTAGATCGGAGTCGGCCAGCAACTCGGCGAGCACGTCGAGCGCGTCCGGCCGTACGAAGTGCGCGTGTGCGAACCCGCAGATCGCGCGCAGCTCGCCCGCGGTATCGACCGGCTTGCCGTACGCCGGCTCGAGCTGGACGTAGCGCGCGCCGACCGCGAACAGCGGATCCCAGCGCTCGAGATCGTACAGCGTGCGCGCGATCGCGATCTTGCCGGCGCACGTCGGGTCGCGCTTGACCGGCTTGTCGAGCAAGCGCTCGAACGCAGCGGGCAGCTCGTCGACCAGCGCGGCGAATGGACCACCGGTTGCGATCCGCTTTGCCGCGGCGGCGACGAGGATGCCGTTCGGCGCAACGGCCGCAGCGCGAACGTCGTCGATAGAGGTCGTCGTGCGCAGCGCCGATAGCTTGGCGCGCAGCGGATCGGTCGCAGGGCTCATCGCAAGAACGCGCCGAGATCGAATCCGTCTTCTTCGACGCGCGACTCCAACCCGGCCGCGCTACGCCACGAACGCGACACGCCACACTCTAGGCACAGCGAGATATCGCGCCCGCCGCTCTTGCCTGCGATCACGTAGGTCGCGACCGCCTTCTCTTTGCAGCTCTCGCACTCGTGCAACAGGATGTCGTCGCGGCGAAACCCGCGCTTTTTCAGCTTCCACTCGATCTGATCGAGCTCGCGCTGGGTCAGGGGCATCGCGTCAGCGTACCACCGCTATGATCTCAACGATTACCGCCGGTTTCACTGCTTGCATGGCGGGTGCGCCCTCGTGGTACGGTTCTACCACGTGATCGATCGAAGCGTGTAGCCGGATGGTCCGGCGCGCGACTGAGAAG
>CAZDGY010001413.1:0-1501 GCA_964504685.1 uncultured Kofleriaceae bacterium
GATCGCCGCGAGCGCGGCCGTGACGATGATCGATATCTGGTCACGGTCGAGGGCAGCGCCGAACACGTGGTACACGACGCCACCGCCGGGAACGATCCCGGTGGGATTCACCGCGCCGGTCTCGTCGAACCACAACAACACGACCTGCGGAATCGCGACGAGCAGACCCAACGCGGTGATCAGACGCGCCATCGGCGGGGCGCTGCGGAGATAGCGGAACAGAAAGCGATCGAGAGCGATGCCGAGCAACGGCGCGACGACGATGACCGCGATGAAGAACGCGGGCAGGATCCCCCAGCCGTCGGTCACGTGCAGCTGGTAGTAGACCGCGCCCGAAACGAAGGCCTGCACACCGAACGCGATGTTGAACACGCCCGACGTCTTGTACGCCAGCGTGAGGCCGACGGCCAAGAGCGCGTAGACACAACCGAACGCGATTCCGTCGATGAGCGCGCCGAGCAGCTGCTCCATGCGTCAGCAGACCCGCGCTAGATCAGGGCCGGGAGAGATCGGGTCAACCCTGGCCTCCGGGCGCGAACGACACGTGTTGCGGATCCTTCGGCAGCGGGGTATTCGCGTTCGAGTCGAAGCAGATCCACGGCTTGCCCGGCTGAGTGAACTGCGGAACGAACTTGTTGTCGATGATCTTCATGGCCGCGTCGCAGTAGAGCGGGGGGCGGGCCGCGACGTCGTTCGTCGGGTCGATGTGCCCCTTGGTCCAATCCGTCGGCGGGATCAGCCCGCCCGGCGATTCCGCCGTCTGCGTGTTGAGCGCGTCGATGACCTTCTGCTTGGTGAACTCCGGCCCCGCGAGCTTCAGGCCGTCGACGAACATGGCGCCCATGATCCAACCCACCTCGGTGAGTTCGACGGTGTCGACGTGGTGCGCCGAGGTGTACGCGAGGAACTGCTGCGTGGCCGGCGACTGCGGGCTGGCCTCCCACGGCACGTACTGCGGGTTGATGAAGCTGCCGTCGAAGATCCCGCCGCTCGCCGCGATTGCGGCGTGGTCGTACGCGTTCGGCAGTTGCTGCACGGCATTCAGGCCCTGCTTCTTCATCTCGCGGGCGAGCTTGGTCACTTCGTTCGTGTCCATGCACGTGTTGATGAACTGCACACCGGCTTCCTTCATCCGGGTGACGTCGGCTGTGATATCGGCCGAGAACGGCAGCGAGTCGTCGAAGAAAGCGATCTTCACGTTGGGGCTGTAGTGCTGATAGCTCTCGCGGGTTCCGTCGGCGCACAAGCCCGACGAAGCCGAAGTGGCTTTGCTGTACGCGAGGATGCCGATCTTGGTGAAGCGCTCCTGCTGCGCCAACCACGGCAGGTACGGGCCGGGACAGGAGAAGCACAACGCGCCGAGCGACCCGAAAATATTGTCGTGCGACGGCCCACCCTTCGGGGTTGCCATCTCGGGATTGATGTTCCAGATGAAGGTCGGCTGCTTGGCCTTGGCCAGGAGATCCGCACCGGTGAACTGCAGGGTCGCGACGAAGGTGGC